>JAKBQK010000119.1 GCA_021835265.1 Thermoplasmata archaeon | reverse complement strand
ATTTTCAGTTTTGCAAGTGTTTTTTCTGTAACTGTGCAAATGACCTTATCTCCAGATGGGTCATATTGCACTATTTGAGCAGTAAAACCTTTTTTTGACGGTCTTACAACAAACCTAGCCTTTCCTGATCTCAGGAGGGCGAGTCTGTTCCTGTAATCTGTAATTCCTTCCCTCTTTCTCTTCAAATTTTTTGGAGTTTTCAATTTTCATCACCCAATACTCCAGCTGCTTTCAACTGTGTTCTCAACTGAGCTCTGGATCTTACGCTTCCTCCCTTTATGACCCTGTAGTATTTCCTGTATACTTTTGGATCAATTCTTCCGGAAGTTTTTAAAGTTCTCAGTTCATCTCTAAGAGGTCTGATTGTTTTAATCCATCTTGCCTTTCTTGGAAATCTGGCATATTTTGTTCCTCTTATGGATCCTGGTCCTCTCCTTCTTTCCTTTGATATCTGGGCGATCCTCTTCTTTAATCTCCAGTTGGAATTTCCCTTTTTCTGCTTAAGCTGGATCACATTCCTTCTGATTAATTGCCTAATATCATCTCTGGTTGCGCATTCAAGCACTTCAGATACGCTGTTTGTATCTACCCACACTCTGCTAACGCCGGATTTAAATTCATCTGCTGCTATTCTCTTCGCTGTCTCCATTCTCATTTTATTCTACCCTTGGATTAAGTACTCTTACCTTTAACTCCTTCGCCTTCTCCTCTATAATTTCGCGTTTCCTTCCGCCTACTTTTGATGAAATTCTGGCTGCTTCCTTTGTTGGATCGATCTTCTGAATGTCATTCAGATTATAGACCATGACCTCTCTGAAGCCGGATGGATGTAATCCCCTTACTGCTCTTGGACCTCTGTACCCGGCATCAACTCTGGGTGCTCTCCAATCCAGATGTTCTCTGAGCTTTGAATGCTTTCCCCAGGGTTTTCTCCAGGCTTCGCCCAGTTTCTTGTATCTGAACCACTCCTGTCTTCTGAACGGGGTTCTCTTTCTTGCTCTTTCCAGTTTGTATTTTAATAATTTTTTCTCTTCCTTTGTCAAGGATGGCTTTACATCTGACATTACTCACCGACCTCGTTTTCTATTGGATATATTCCATCCTGGAATACCCTTGGATCAAAGCCCCTTATCTTGGTAGCTCTCTCTATATTTGCAGCAGTTTCACCTATGTCTTTTTTGTCAACACCATTAATTGTTACTTTATCTCCCTTTACTGCAACCTTTGTTTGACCTATAATTTCAGCAGTCCTCTGACTCCTTTCCCCAAGGAAATTCTCTATGACAACCAGATTTCCTCTCACAGATACCCTTGTGGGGAAGTGAGTGTAATCTATCTTCATTGTGGACTGGTAGCCTTCCTGAACACCTGTAATGGCTTTCCTGATCTCAGACGCCCATGTTCCGCTTATTCCCTTTGTGTATTTGTTATCCTTGGTAATAGATACTTTTACTGATTTTCCATCATATTCTATTTTAACGTAATTGTCTCTGAATGTCCTTGACACCTTTCCCAGTTTACCTTCAACGGTAATGTGGCCAGAGCTTTCGCTTACCTTTATTCCCTTTGGTATTTCTACTGTATGAACATTTTTCCATTCTATCAACTTTATCACCTAGTATATGTAAGCTAAGAGTTTGCCTCCTATGCCCTCTTTTCTTGCCTTGACATGGCTCATAACTCCCTTGGTTGTGGTCATTATGAGTATACCAAAGTCCTGTGCAGGAAGATACCTTGATTCGAACTTGTCCAGGTTGATATTCTTAACTGCGTATCTGGGCTTTATGCTTCCACAATTATTAATTGTGGTGTTCAGTGTTATTTTGAATTTGCCACCCATATTGTTTTCAATAACCTCAAAACTTTTGAGGTAGTTGTGTTCCTGCATTACTTTAAGCACACTGCCTGTTAATCTTCCGGCGGGCCCTATTTCAATCTCATTCATTCCCTTTCTGGATGCGTTCTTTATTGTATTTATAATATCATTTAAAGGATCATGTCTCATTTTTTCACCTCAACTGTATTTCCTGAAACCTATTTCCGGAGCATGTTCTCTGAAGCACTGTCTGCATAATCTTATACCGTAACGTCTTACCAGACCCCTCTTTCTTCCGCACCTGAGGCACCCGTCAATTTTACCAAATTTCTTCTTTGGCTGCAGTTTAATCTGACTCATCAGTTCACCTCATCCACATTAAAATTGTTCTTGAGAAAACTGAGTGTTTCAGGTTTTGTAACTCTCTGTGCTGGTTTTAGATGCTGATTGGACAGTCTTCTTCTTGAAACTCTGTAACCGCCTCTTCTCTTCATTACTATTGCAATATCCATTCCAAATATGCCTATATCTGGGTCATATTTCATTCCCTTGAATTCAGTATAGTCGTTTATACCAAAATATGCATTTCCCTGTCTGTCAATTGAATAGGAGTGAATCTTGTTATCATTTGCATAGAATGCTTCTCTAAGGAAATTTGAGGCGTCTTCCCCTCTCAGGGTAACCTTTGTTCCAATCGTTAATCCTTTTCTCAGATTGAATTCCCTGACTGTTTTCTTGCCTGTGGTAAGAACAGGTTTATGCTTTGTAAGCATCTCGATAACTTTCATCGCTTTGTTGAGTCTCTCGCCTGCCTGCCCAACTCCTATATTCACGACTACTTTTTCTATCATAACCTCTCTCATTGGATTTTCTTTTGACGCCATTAATCAACACCTGTTTTTTCCGGTACCTGATAACTGAATTTGCCACCTGAAATTGGGAAAACATAATCACTTATTGTGGAGAACCCTTCCTCCATATGGATAAGGTTTGAACCTGATGATTTGCTAATCTCAATATTTTTTATTACAGCTTGAGTTCCTACGTGTGAACCACCAGTAAGGAATGCCTTTGCGCCTGGTTGCAATTTTATAATTGATTCTATTTTTTTGTCCGGTACGTGAACAGCAATAACGTCTCCGGGTTTGATTGACTCGTCTGTGGTAATGAAATTCTGCCCGTCGTGGAGCAATAGCTGCGTTTTTCCACCTTTTATTGTATACTTTCCCTTTACCTTTTTCAACTTGATCTGTGAAGAAGATTCGCTTTCTTCAAAAGGTCTTAGTTTACCTCTCTTGTCATAAAGAATTCTGTACTGTTTCTTTGTTGCAGGTATGCTGACAATATCCATAAAACCGGCTGCATATCTTCTCTGCTTTATTCTCCTTCCATCTACGAGAACCTGCCCGTCGTTGAGAATCCTTGTTATCTCTCTCTCCTTATCCCCAACTTTCAGGTAATCCCTTAATATATGGAGCAAAGGAATTGACTCATCCTTTTTATGTCCACCCGGGACTGCTGAAACTCCCCAGAAGAATGTTTTTCTGGGAATCATAATAACTCTCGGGATAGTTTGTCTCTTACTCTTGGTTATCATTTGAATCTTCCTCCTTCCTTATCTCATCTTCCACGTTTTCTTCTTCGGTATCTTCCTCTTCGTCCTTTTCGTCTTCTAAATCCATTTCATCATCTTTGGGTAATTCTGAATCTTCTGCCTCAGCTGGTTCAGAAACTGAGTCATTATCGTCAACCACTTCTGCTTCCTGCATTGTTTCTGATTCGGCTTTTTCCTGTTCTTCAGCTTCTTTTTTCTGTTCAAGTGCTTCCTTTTCTATGGCGGAAAGATCCTTGTGTTTGATTGTGGCAATTTCCTTGATCCTTTCAAGTCTTCTCTCATCGGTTATGTCCAGCTTTGTTATGACAAGCTTTTCAGGCCTTATGAGAAACTGTTTTTCCTTTCCGTCAGCCTTTGCTATGTTTATACCCTCTACCTGAATTCCCTTTTCGCTGTGATCTACGAATGAAACCTTTCCACCTTCACCCTTCCTTTTTCCTGATTTCACTTTAACTAAATCGCCTTTTGTTATGGGAAAGGCTCTTACACCGTATCTTTCCCTCAGGTCTTTGTTTAAACTTACATTAATTTTTTTAATCATATGAAAACCTCAGACAATTGTTGAAGCAATAGCCGCAATTCTTGGCCATCTTTCTGCTGCTTCCCTTGCTACCGGCCCCTTAATTTCAGAACCTCTAACTTCACCTTCTGGAGTTACGAGAACTGCAGCATTCTCTTCAAATGATACCATTGTTCCATCTGCTCTCCTGAATGGTCTTCTCTGTCTTACAACGACAGCATATACGACCTTGCTCCTCATTTCCGGACTGCCCTTCTTAACGCTGGCTATGAATAAATCTCCCACACCAGCAGCAGGTATCCTGCTTGCAACTCCGTGATAAGCCTTAACATCTACCAGACTGATAATTTTTGCCCCACTGTTATCGGCACAAACCATTCTTGCTCCCAGAGGGAGACCCCTGGTTTGCCTGCCTGCAATTCCTCTCATTGATTCAACCTCTCTACTGCAACATGTGAAATTGTTTTAGACAGCTTCCTGCATTCAGAGAATTTAATCCTGTCCCCAACATTAATCTCCATGCATCCTGGCACATGAACGTGATAGATGGATTTGGTTCTAATCCATCTTTCAAACTTTCCCGATAATTTCTTTCCATACTTTACCACTGTTGCACTGCCAATCATTGATGTTGAAACTACCTCACCCTCAATGACCTGCCCTCTGACACTCAAATTCGAGTGGAATGGACATTTCTTGTCCTGGCATTCTCCCTTTGGAACTGGTACATCTAATCCTATCTGTCTTACCATATTTTTTCGCTCCTGTTTATTGATCGCATTATTCTTCTGCTTTCCTTAATTCTATTTTCCGGACTTATTCTTATATATTCTCCATTTATCGTAAATTTCTCTTTGTTATCGTCAAACTGAAACTTCGAACCTTCCTTGGGGATCATCTTTACCTTTGCCTCTTTCATAATTGAAAATGTGTTCTTTGTTTCGTCCACAATTTTCCCTGCAAATCCAACGAACTGAGAATTCTTTGATTCCACAATTCTGATTTCTTTTCCTATGAAGTCCCCGGCGATGTTCTCTAATTTCATATTAAACCACTTCTGTCTTGAACCCCATGTCGTCCAGTAATTTCTTGACCGGCTCTCTGTGGTCCCCCTGAAGCTCTATTATCTTTCCTTCTTTTACTGTTCCTCCTGATGCAACCCTTCTCTTCAGTTTCTTCGCGATTTCATCAATGTCCTCGCTCTTTGGATCAAAGCCTTCGATTATTGTTACATTCTTTCCATATCTTCTCTTGTCCACACTGATCTTTATGGCCTGATTGTTTCGGGAAAATCCCTCCCACGGTTGCAGTTCTTTAGGTATTCCAGTAAAATTCTTTTCCTTCATTTTTTAATATCCTCCATCCTGTTAATTGTAAGGATTCGGGCAATCTGCTGTCTTACTGACTTTATGAGACCGGGATTTGACGGTGCTCCTCCCATAGCCACACTGGCCCTCTGTCTCAGGAGAGTTTCGTGCAGCTGCTTAAGTTGCTCGTTTCTCTCTTCTTTACTCATCTTTCTTATCTGTTCCGACTTCAGTTGCGCCATCTACTTTTACCTCACTTTTAATTATCCTTTCCTTTGCAATTTCTATATCATCTGGCAATTTGTAATTTTTATTCAGAATCTTAACAGAAACACCAATTATACCCTGCTTCATCTTTGCAGTTGAAAAACCGTGCTGAATACCGCTTCTGGCTGGTTCTCCTGAGTATTTTATTGACCCATAGAAGAATTTCTGGGCTCTTGCTCTCTCCCCTGAAATCTTTCCCCCAATTCTTATGAGTACACCTCTTGCATCTGCGTCAATGATCCTTCTTAGTGTTGTGTTCCCTGCTTTCCTGTATGCCCATCCCTTTTCCAGTGAAAGGGCAATCTTCTTTGAAACGACCTGTGGATTTAAGTCTGGATCCTGAACCTCTTTAACTTCTATTTGAGGGCTTTCAATGCCATACTTCTTCTCAAGAGTTTCTGTTATCTGCTGAACCTTTGATCCATGTCTTCCTATGACAAGTCCAGGCTTATTTACAATTAATGTAATGTTTGTTCCAAGAGGAGTTCTCTTCATCTCTATTCCTCCGAATCCAGCAGCATCAGTCTCTTTTCTGATGTATTCATTCACAAGAAGTCTCTTTACTGCATCACTTACGAATTTTCTCTCCTTCATTGTTCCATTTCCTCCAGTATAATTTCTATGTTGACAAGATCCCTGTTGTTGGCACCAGCTCTTCCATAGGCTTTTGGTGTAAATCTTTTGAGCATTTTTCCCTTATTCGCTGCGATATGTGTTACTTTCAAAGAGTCGGTATCCATCCCTTTAAATTCTGCGTTTGCTTCAGCGTTTGATAAAGCCTTAAGGAATTCAGAGGCTGCTTTTACTGGATATCTACCGGGTCCAACCCCTCTCTTATGAGAAACGGAATCAAGATATCTGAAATACCTTATGGGTACTTTCTTTTCCATGACGCCCTCAAGAAGAGCCTTTGCGTTTTTCAAAGGAAGGCCTCTTAAATTGTGGGCTATGTTTACCGAATCCTTGAAGGAAATATTGTTGTCTTTGCTTAATGCCCTAGCATGTTTTTCCGGAAATTCATTTGTTGAGTATCCTTTCATATTCATCACTTCAGCGGCATGAACTTGGAAGACCTTGTTGCCCCTACTCCTGGTCCGGAGTGCTTTACCTCTTTTCTTGTGAGTGCAAACTCACCGAGATAATGCCCAATCATTTCTCCTCTTATTTCAAATTTCACATATGAGTTTCCATTGTACAGTTCAATTATTTTTCCAACATATCTTGGAAGAATAACCATATCTCTAACATGAGTCTTGATCTGTTTCTTTGGTCCTATGAGATTTTCATATAATTTAACCTGATCAATTCCCATTTCCCTTTTAAGTGATCTTCTTGCCCTTGCTGGAAGGATTTTCATTAACTGATCCTTATCCATTTTTTTGAGCTCATCAAGGGTGAAGTTTCGATACCTGAATTCCTTTGCTCTTCCTAGAGTTACTTTCTGGGATTTTCTTGATCTTCTCCTGATGGATTTTACCGATGCCTGTCTATTTACTGTCATTTAATCTTCCTCTTTTGTGGTGAAAGCCTTCCTACCTTTCTGCCTGGTGGTGCGCCTCTTCCTACTGTGTTTGGTCTACCAATATGCTGATGGTTTCCTCCTCCATGTGGGTGATTTATTGCATTCATGGCTACTCCTCTAACAGATATTGGTCTCTTCGCTCTGCTCTGCAGGTAATGTTTCTGTCTTCCTGCTTTCAATATTGGAATATCCTTTGCTCCCGCACCAGCTACAATACCTATTGTAGCTCTGCAGGAAGGATTGAAGTTTTTAATTGCTCCTGAAGGTAATTTAACGCTTACATTTTCTCCATGACTGATAACCTGCGATGAAGAACCGGCAGTTCTGCAGAATTTACCCCCGTCGCCTGGCATTGATTCTATATTATGAATAAATGAACCGTCTGGTGA
>JAKBQK010000306.1 GCA_021835265.1 Thermoplasmata archaeon | reverse complement strand
TGAAAGAGAAATTAGCACCATCAACGCTGCAACAGCCAATGCAAGGAATGAAACGGTACTGGAAATGCGCACGGACAATAATCTGAATCAAACTATTAAAAAGGCTAGGTGCCCCAATGTTTGGATGGTCAGCAACCTATAAAAGTCATGAGCAACTAGGCTCATCCTCGCTGGCAACACTTCAGGAGAACTGGTTATCAGCCACAGGAAAATGGGCATGAGATCAAGGTTAACAGGGGGGGAGAAGGAAGTAGAAGTAATCAAGGGTGGAAAGGCGTTGGCAAAGACCGGCAATGCACTTCTTCTCCATGAATCTGGCCACAGCCCTGTCTATTACATACCTATCCAGGACATTCCCAGTGAATATCTTGTTGCCACAGAAAATGAGACGGCATGCCCCTACAAGGGTCTAGCAAACTATTACAGCCTGAAAACTGGAAATGAATTTATTGCAGATGCAGTCTGGCAGTACGCGGATTCAACAGAGGAATTCGCGGCAATCCTGGATTATGTTGCTTTCTATCCCAGTTCGGCGGACCACATCAAGGTTGACTGAACACTCGCCAAACGGAAAAAACTGATTTAAAATGGGCTTGAACGTATGCGTTTATTTTTTAAGCAAATACGGCCATATGGAATTTTATATCCATCGACCAAGGTAGCCTTAGTTTTATAAGAATCTCCAACAAAATTAATATTGTTGTAATCCAATTTGAGCTACTAATTATAAATGATAGGTGATGTCCTTATCCGAAGATAATTCAGAAGATGTAATCGTACGTCAAGAGTCAGAGGTTGACAAATTAAAATCCGATCTTTATGAAATATACACAGACATAGATACAACTACAAAATTGGGGCATAAAGAATTAAATAGTTATCTAAAATATTTAAAAGAAGAATCAAAGAAATTCTATTCGGAAAAAGGATCAGTGATACTCGAAACCACAAATATTCTGACAGAAGCAAATGAAGAATTAAGCAATCTTACACGCAAGATATACAGTTATTACGACAAAATCGATATTTTCACGATTATCTCCATTTCTGTGGTTTTAACATATTATCTGTATAGCATTCATATTATCTCGTCCCTATCTTCAGTAAATTTGTATTATATTTTATTTGGTGTAGCCATAGTCTCCATCTCCAAGATCATCACCTCTTTTTTGAGAAAAAAGGCTAACTCCATACAAAACAAGCTCCACTCCGCGTTAAAGGATAAGTTCGATATTATAAGAAAGAAGTTAATAAACAACAAACTTTTTACAATAGATATTGACATTTTGTCAAGATATGCGACCTCTCTCTTGGAAAAAAATAAGCTTGGAGTTGATACTGCAAGGATACTTTTTCCTAAATTTAACGCTCTTTTTACTACAAAGGCAAGATACGCCTTTCAAAGAGTTTTTAAGAATGAACTAAGAACTTCCATTGTTAGATATGGACTAAATAAAAACAACAGCTTGTTAGAAATGCTGGAATCGAAGAATCTCTTGGATGACTCAGAAAACCAATTTATCGAGGTGGTTTCCAAAGAACTGGGACCCCCTAATCATATCGACCCCGCATTTATCCGACTCTCTTATTTTGACCTAAAGGAAAACAAATCCCAATCAATTATTGAATGGTCAAAGATTAGCAAATCTAACAAGCTTTTGCATAAATTAATAGGTCACATACTTAGCACGATAGATGTAGATTTAAGGAGCTTTGACCTGAGGTCAAAGGCGTATGGGGCCATTTACAAATTGGTAGCATCTGAGGAATTTTTCAACATTGAAAGATTCTTTGAGATATATGAGAAGTTCTATGGGCCCTTACTCGAAGATAAAAGAACTCTTGTAGATGGCCTCAAAAGATATGGCTTTTCAGACGTTCAATGCGAAGAAATGATAATGTCATATCCACCGAACACTGTTCAAAGAGATAGTTACGAAACTGAACTCTTTAAAGTTGCATCTAACGTTTTGAAAGTTGATGTCTCTATAATATCTCTGATTTACCAAGATGAGAAAGCCAATATGGAAAAAAGAGCAGAATCTTGGAGAATCTTGATAAAAAATGATGGAGCTCTCAGAGAATTCGTTAGCGTGTTGGTTTTTAATGGTTTTTTTGTAAAGCCAGATGAAGCAACTTTGAAGATGAGCAAGTATGTTGATTTTCTACTGTCCCACTTCAAAGGCTTTGATAATTTTTCTTTGTCCTATGCACTGGATGACGTGAGTAGTCAGATAAAACAAATAAATCAGGTCAAGAATGAATTCACAAGTCTTCTAGAACGTTATAAGTTAAATTTGAAGGACAAGGGAAACAAACTGAGGCTGTCAGAATATATTCCGAAAGGCAGCTTTTCAGACAAAGATTATCGCTATGAAAAAGATATTGCAGACTACGTATCCATTATGTTAAATATTAATAGTAGCTTTTTGTTGCTGCTCTATTATGAATACACGGAAAGTGAGCGAGTTGTAGATTTGTATGGACTAATCAAACAGAATGACATTATCGCCGAGCTATCAAACTTTCTCATAAGGGATGGGATTATAAAATTAAGCAGTGAGACAGACCCAAAGAATTTGTCAAATATGTTAACTTCATTATTAAAACAGGAGAGAATGTTTGGGATCTCTCGCATAAAAGACATATTTTATGAGTTCTTCCAGATTTACGATTATAGCATAAAAATTATATTAGAGTTGGAAGATGAAGGCATTTTAGAAGCTTCCAACAGGCCATCCTTCGGGGAGATAGTATCTATGCTGAAGGATTATCCTGGTAGTTTTGACCTTTTTAGCAAGATTTCGGTTGTTCTTCTATCCAAAATAAAGACATCAAACACTATCTATAATAAAGATGATAAATCATACAACTCATTAAAAATAGCTTCAACCGCCATCTATGCAACCAAATTCTCGATGTCAGGTATTCTCGAAGAATCTTGCAACAATGCAATGCTGGATGAAACCGCGCTTAAGATAATATATAAATTTGTCGAAATTAGAGGAAGAGAGGAACTAATGTCCGAGGGAATCAGAACCAACCTTCGAGAGATTTACATTAAAGTGCTTGAGGAGGAATATCAAACCTATGACGATATAAATCTGCTCAGACAACATCTCGGGTTAAAACTCCTTCCGAATAGAATCGGAGATTTACGGGCCAATAGAATGAAAGATATGATGAATACTATGTCCAGGGCAAAGCAAGCCACAATTGAGAGGCTTGAGAAGAAAATTATGGATATGCAAGAAAAAGAGGAGAGGGTCAAAACTTTCTTTAACCAGAGGTTGACCACAAGTTTGATAAGAAAATCACTGGATATGCAATTATTTTCTGCGTATATTATAACCAGTAAGGGCGGCGGAGACATAATGACAGAGATTGTTGACAATTATCTTCCGACCTCTGCTAAGTCCGTCTACCAAAAATATAAAAGAACTGAATTGTCGAACCTCATAATGAAAGCTCCAGGTCCCGCAATAGGAAATAATACTAGAATTGGACTAGTACCTATTGGTTTGGGGTTCGAAGAATTTGGAAGGTATTTCAACGAAGCATATTTACACGCAGTAAGACGCCGTTTGCTATACAAGAGGAATCAAGACATTGTATCAATAGAGGAGTTCACTGAACCAGTGATCGGGGAAGGAAAATATCATGCTAATTTAATACGTATAAACCCGTCCGGGGATACTTTCACTCGAATAGGAGATGAGAGTGATGAGATCTCTGACGACCATCCTCTCCAAGCCATTAAAGGGTTGATGAGTAAATATGCGCCATTTCAAAGGTTTAGTATTATAGCATCCATGGAATATGATGACGAAAATAAAACTGAGTCCCTCATTAGAGTTGTGTCAGACTTTGTGGACATGGCATCTGGTCTAGATAATATCAATGATAACAAAATTTCAACCATCATAAGAAATCAAAGAATCAAGAAGTCCCTAGAAGATAGAGCATTCGACAAAAACTTCAAGAAAATATTCCAAATAGAACGTATCTCCGCATACTCTTTAGAATTTTATAGGAAATTTTCAGCCTCTAAAGCAGAGAGTAGAAAATTCATCTCTAACAGCTTCGAAGAAAAGTTGAAGGCCGTCATAAAGTCACTGGGTGCTAAACCAAGCAAAGACGACTTCGAAAAGATAAAGATAAATGTATTGGAGGGCCTTATGATGACGGGAGAGGTATTGACAACTCTAAAATTTAATTAATTTCACCGATCGCAGAACTCGACCGATATTTTTGTAAAAATGCAGAGGCAATGGTATGATAGCCTCAAAATTCTTGCATTTAAGAGTCAATCGGTCCTAAAGATTAAGGCTTTCAATTCACTTTTAATTGAGTTTTCTCTGGCGATAAGAAATTCAGTGTATTTGTCATCACTTAAGTAAAGTTGGGCGTCGTTATTGATCAGGTGGCTATCCAATGTCTCTGAAATCATCCTACCATTTCCAAGTCTAGACTTCATTTCCCCAAGATACGAGGATGGTTTCTTGTTCAAAATAGACTTATTGGTAATATCTGAGATCAAAGTTCTATTGAGTATGGAATTTTCATCTTCTATTGCTAAACCAGACTTCTTGGGAAATATGTGGTGGTCATTCAAGGTACTCAATTCAACTGATTGTCCGGTGTAGAAATCTTTTGGGCCCTTATGAGCAATTACTGTTAGTATAGCTTTGTATAAGCCACCTTGCATGACCTTTCTAAAGTTCAGATTGTCTATTCCTGCTTGTGCGTTTAGAACTACTGCGGGTTTTTTGCTATCATTAGAGAGCCATTCAGATACATCGTCAAAATCTTGTTTGATCGCTGTGTCACTTGAACCAGCATATCTGCCTGTCACAACACAACTCCAGTACCAGGTATCGATCTTATAAAAATCATCTGCATTTCTCACATTCTTCAAAAGGGCAGCTAGGCTAACGAGGATTGTTTTGTATGGAAGGTACTCTGATTTAAATACACCATAACCCGTTACCGTATTCTTAACCCTCTTGAACGCTTTATCTAGCAAAGAACATGCTTCTTTCCAATCTGTGGCATTGAATTTGAACACTTTTGGGTTTATCAGAACATTCTTTTTTACATCCTTTCCTTTAAGTAAGGCAATGATTTGAAGAATGAACTTGGGATATTCTTCATTGTCTAGAGAACAAAAATTTGTGATTTCATTTTCATCATTGTTGTAATAATTTTCCCATAAATCTCTTAGTTTTATACCTTGTTTGTAAAATACCGCCGTTGCAAGCGCGAATACAGAGAGTTGAACCCCAGTTCTATTTATCCTCTCAAATATTTCCGCAACTTCAGCAAATGACTTGTTTTCCAAGGTCAAAACTGGGATTTCGAAGTTAAACCACTTACTGAATAAGGACTCGATGGTCTTTCGTTCTTTATCTGCTGATTTATACTCTTTTCCTGAATCAAGTGCAAATCCAACGTAATCTCCCAACCATGATGAAAGTGAATCCCTATCTTTTAGGAAAGCAAATGGAATAAGTTGTTCTTTGAAACAGTATTCCTTGAACCAATTCTTTTCAAGGACCTCACTAAAGCTTCCGTGACATTCAATAAGTTCTCCAAATGAATATTTCATTTTGCCTTCTCCTAGGTCCAATTCTATGTTCTTTCTCGCGTCACGCTCTGAAATGGCAAATATGTCAGAGGTATCCCAATCTTGGGAAGTTGATGCGATCAAGTGCTTACTTAATTTTACAAAATATCTATGGGGATATGAGGCACCTTTTGGAGAAATTACGGGGGGGTTATATAGAACATAAAACAGGGCTGTGATTCTTTGCTGCCCATCTAGAACAGCTTTTTCTGAATGACTCTCATCCACTTCCTTGGGAAGAGACGGTCTCAATTCTTCAAGACCTTCTATGTAGCGCAACTTAAATTCAAATTCTTTTCCTCTTCTGAGGAATAAGAAAGTCCCTATAAAATAGTCATTTAATATAGAAACCAATAAATCTTGTATGTCAGAATTAGCCCAGACAAAGCTTCTCTGAAATTCTGGTAGTACGGTTTTTGCATTATAGCATTCTTTAACGATGGCAATTGGTTCCTCGTGGGCTGGTTTTACGTTGCTCATTGAACTGTTATATATTCAATTGCATTTATTTCTATCTATGTCACTATGTTGCTGAAAACCAAATTTGAAGTCTTCTGTTAATTATATTCGTAGTTATATTTGATGACATCTTTATCATAATTGATGCATCATTGACAAAAGATTAAGTCACTGTTGATCTTTTTTAACATTCTCGATAACTTCTTATCTCACTAGAACGAAGATAACAGACACCAATAAACATGCTTAAGCACCAATTTCTTCCGAGATTCTGGCTCTGGTTTTTCAGATTGCGAGTGGATAAGTTTTCTTGCCTTCTCTATGAAATTAGCATGTCTTATTGCCTTGAATAATTATTTGACGAGTATTTCTTTAGATGCGACCTCCCTAAATAATAAAGCTAGTTCCTCACCTGCTTCACTTATCCTTGAGTAAATTTCTTTTCCTCTTTTGGAAAGATTTGGAATGGTTGACGTTGATGATCTGTTGACTCCATCGCTTTCCGCAGAATTAATGGTCTCCTCTCTTAGTATCTTCAAGCGATCCACTAGATCCACGTATTCTATTTTTTTATCTGATGAATCCTTTTCTTTATCTCTTAACAAAATTCCGATGATCTTCCCGGGGTCCGTTATTATGTTTCTTTTCTCCTCAAATTTTGGTCTCCAATAATAGTTTTGTCACCATCGGTAAAAAGACGAAAAGGGCCCTCTTTACTAAGTGCTTCGTAAAATACTATGTAAATGCCATCATTGAAATGACCACCCTTCCACGTGGAGATGCTTTTCTCATATTCTTGCCCAGTTCATCTTTACTGGACACTCTTTCATGGACGAGAGTGGGAGACTCATTTTCTGCTGCAATGTTCATGTCAAGTTTTACGTCTATATTGTGAAACCTTGTCCATGAACGCAAAACTCTCTTGTACCTGGCCAGATAAGACCCTGCTTTTCCCTTCTTCTCAAGGTCTCTTATGAAGTCTGAAAAGTTGTTCCTGAATTCAACTGGAGTTTCCCCGGCATCTCTTATGATTTTCTGAGGTGTTCCATCGGTAAGCTCACAGTAATACCCAAGCATCCTCCGATAGACAGTTGCTGTAAGGATAGACTTTGCCCTTAGGTTTTCGAACCATCTATTTATGTATGGGTCCTGCAGCAATCCTCATACTTGGCGACATAGGTCATAATAATAACCATAAAAACAATCTAAAGTATTCGCTTAATAGTTTCAATGGGCTTGACCGGATTTGAACCGGTGACCTCCGCTGTGTGAGAGCGACGTCATAACCGCTAGACCACAAGCCCTGCAAGCCAGAATAACGTAAGATTATATTATTACTTTCCGCGGTTGTTCTG
>JAKBQK010000338.1 GCA_021835265.1 Thermoplasmata archaeon | reverse complement strand
ACGGAATCATAACTCCTTACAAGCCAATGAGCATGGAAGCAGCAGCAGGAAAGAACCCAGTAACTCACGTAGGAAAATTATACAACGTTCTTTCAAACAAGATTGCTGAGCACGTTGTCAAGGAAGAGGGCGGTGACGTGGTAGAAGTACTTGTCAGGATTGTTTCACAGATAGGAAGAAGCATAGACAATCCTCACGTAGCAAGTCTCCAGATCATTTATGGGGATAATGTTGATCCTTCAAAGCACAAGAAAAACATTGAAGCTATTACAGATCACGAGCTTGAACACATATTTGATCTGACACAGGGATTTGTTGAGGGAAAAATACCGGTATTCTGATCTGGCATTTTCCAAAACAATTTTTAGTTCTTTTCATATTTTCTTGACATTTGAAGCAATTCTTCCATTACGAAAAAAGTTAGATTCTCATAATATTACGTGGGTCATCGGACTTTCATATGGGTAAGAACTTAATAAACACATAGTTCCACCATAAATCAGGCATTCCTTGAAAAGTTATCAGTTTGAATAGATTAGCACTCAATCAATTTACCACGGATTAAGCAAAATTCGGATAATCTGCGCTAGACTTTCGTAGAACAACCCACACAAATGTATGATGAACCTATTATGTTTTAAAAGGGAGAGCAGTTTAGAATTCCTCAAGCAATGAACAAAAATCAGTAATTCTCATTTCCACTGTAACATATTTTTAAATCAATCATGGGGAGATGAACATTCCTTACAACCAAACTCTTTCTAAACTACACTTTTTTCTTTTTTTTCAATATACTGAAAGATCGTGACTTTACTTCTATTTTATGATTTAATATTCATCCTCGCCGTATTTTCAATCGTTTTTTCATTACCAGTGGTATACGGGTAATGCAATGCCCATGGTGTTTATAGTGCATAAGCTGTGCTTCACCCTTTTGCATTTCCTGTAGAGATCAATTACGCTGGAAGAATTCAATTCCATGATGTTTATGAATATGGCATCCCTTCCTACCACGGACATGCATTCATCATCTGATCTAGAGCAAGACACGACAACAGAGCGGTTTCATCAGGTTCTGAGATTCCAGAAGTCCCCGCCTCTTTTTTCAAACACGGTGGACGCATAATTATTCAGCATCCATTTGTCCACTTCATTCGTTGATCGCCGGATCATAGAGGTGGTTCATTATGAAAAGCGGTGCAAAATCTACATGAGTGGATCAATCACAACAGACTAATCAGGTAAACAACCAAAAAATTTATAATGTGACATAAGGTAGGTAAACCATGTTGTGGATAGATGTAGACCATAAGATAGCAACTCGTTGCATCTTATCTATATCGGGAGATTCAGCTTTCTTTGAGTACTCCAGAAGACACGGAATATATGCCCCAATATTAGCACAGAAAGTTGGCAATCACACGAGTTTCATCTTGTTAATGAAGAAGTCTCGAAATGACGAATCATTTACGGCACTTTTTCCGAGGATATTCAATGGTTTGGATAGAGGTGATTCATGGCTGATCAAGATCCCACCACAATCATTTCCCGAGCTTTCTATCATTGATAAAATTACTGAGATTCCTTCTGTGATTATGCAGCATATCTATCTTGAAGATGGAAGACTCTTCATTGATCTAAGATTCCACGAAGGCAGGTCCCAAGACATTTCTGATCTAATCAGGAATTATTGGGGTGATGGAGAACGGAAAATAGCTCTGGAAGCCCTTATTCCCAGATCTGGTGCCGTATCATTCCTTAAGGAAGTGAACTCAAGGACTCCGCTCACATTGATTATCTATTCTATTCCTGCATTTAATCGAGATCCCATTGAGAGATACTTATCATCAAATGACAGCATAGCAGAGATTGAAAAAAAACCCGGTCCTAATTATCGAGCGTTGATATTCTCAAAATCTCCTATTAAGAAGGAAGATGATCTCATAACCATTTCCGAGAAGGATAATATATACGAAACATGGGGAAATAATCCCATATTACAGGAAATAAGGAACGTTGGCAATAATAATTCAATATTACGGTTAACGCACTTTCTGTCAGTCCACGAAGGCAGACTGGTAGTTTCGGTTTTCATTCATACAGAACAAGCAAATGATTTTATTCGAATAATTTCCGGTATTAGATTGGAGACAGATAAACATCCTGTTAGGTTACTCAGTGTGCAGGAATACCGTGAGGACCTGATTAATAGCATAGGTTATGCAAGTACAGTGAAGGAACAGGTGATATAATCAGATGATTCTTCAGAACTGTGTAGTATTGGAACTTCATGCAGTTCATCCGAAATTCCTGAAAATTGGTGATATACGGTTGGGGGAGCAGGATCACTTCCACCTCATAGGAAGAGAAAGTGGAAAATGGTTCTTCTATAGGAGGATCAAGCAGGAGTTAACTAATAGGGAAAAGGAGTTACTTAAAACCCACAGCAGTCTTGAAAAGATGCAGTTCGATCCTCTCTCATCCTCGAATATAATTAGAATGTCTATCCCAGACTTTCAGGGGAAGTTCTATGATGATATCAACAGTATACCCGGATGCAGGGTTTCACCTGTGACGTTTCAAAGGGCTGGAAACGTTTATGTTAGCATTGAATTCCACAAGAGCCAGTCCCAAAAGGTTAGCGACAGGATTATGGATTTCATTGCAGAAGATGAACCTTATGAAAGGAGCATTGTTCATTATGGGTCGAATCCAAGCAACATTCCATATTTATTGAATTTGTATCTTTCCTTTGGGAATTTAAGAAACAATCTTGTTTTAGTTAAGACTAAGTGGCTCCTCAGTAAGGAGGAAATTACATCAGAGAATCAGGGAATATTCAAAAACAATGGCACTTTTATTCCCAAACAATTTGTAGATGATGAAATGGACAGTTTAGTCTGGCGAATGGATCACCCGGGAATCTATGGTGATTCTCTTTTCACTGTTATAGATGAGTCAGAACATCTAGTTGAGATGAATGTAAAATCAAAATTCTTTTCTGATTTTTATGTTAATGTAATTAAGAATTATTGCGGAGCTATTTTTTTTGGTCTTAGGTGTGAAAATGGCACACTCTTCAACTATTTTATCGTTGAAAGACAGGCAACACAAAGCTTTCTGGAAGGGTTAAACAAAAACTGGAACCTACCGAGAAGAAATCATCATCTCAATTATCTGATGGAGGTAGATGATCTTTCCCATTATAGTACTCTATCAGAGTTTCCATTATGATTGTGGAATTATACACGATTTGCGCTGGCCATACATGACAATGAGTATTATTGCATGCACTCTTCTTATCATTTGACAAAAGCTTAGGTGATTCATCCCCTCTCTACATCCTAACTGCAATTGCCAGGCAGTTACCTTTATGCTTCCTTTTAACATCGGGGAAATACCAACTATATATTCCAGATCTTTTCAAGAGTAAACTTACACATTTTATAAGATTTAGTCATGAGAGTATGGTTGAAATTAGCAAAAAACAACGACTCTTTATGTTTCTCAATCAGGGGAGGAGCAATTTTGGATAGTGGTGTCTATCATTGTCAATTGTGATTCGCATCTTTTTTCCTTCTCCACGTTTTGTCAGAACGGTAAAAATCTTTGGAAGATTATGGCGTTAAACACATCTGACATAGTTCAGGCGAATTCTCCCATCCTGATGTTCATGGCCGTTTTCGGGTTTATCATGCCCGAGAATGTTAGAATTTTTCTCTTCAAAACTCCTAACTTATCTGCTTACGATTCCTCGACCTTGTCAAAATCTTTCCACATCATCACATTGTATTCCTTAAACGGCAAGCGAGTGCGAATTGACTAGCTGACACACCGGAATTTCCCAAACGTAGCTTTCTATTCCGTTATTGAACTATCTATAGCATGAATTAAAACTCATCCTTTAAGTGAGTAAATCTTCCTCCTCAAATCCCGCATATCATTATTTTCCTGAACCAGATTTGCCTTCTGTAATTCTAATAGGGCATTTTGAACTGTTCTTCTACTCAACCCTGTTACCTTTATCAAACTTCCCTGATCTATCTTTATTGAATTTTTAATGATGTGGAGGACGAATTTTGTAGCAGGGCTACCTTCATACAATTCAATATGTCGATCCATGCTGAAAGTGTCTCCACGTAGTGCTAGGCGCTGACTCGCAAGGGAGGCAATTGATTCCATGGCAATGTTTCCTAGATTGACTTTGTTTCCATACCTCAATATGAGTTCTATTTGTTGTTTTTCAACAGGCGCTTCAAACATTATCTTTTTAATATTGGTATTTTCCAAAATGGCTTCAACCCAATCCCATTTTATATTACCTAGATCATCATAGATTTCCACCCCTTTACCCGTCTCTCTTCCCTCTATAATTATAATGTCCGGATCGAATTCCATGATTTCGTTTATTTTATCAAGAGTTTCTCTGAGAGTGAACTGCTCCGTTTTCCTCTTTTTCCCTACTTCCATTATTAAAGTAATCTCATTCGAACTGGCAAATTCTGTAGCTATTTTTCTCTCTCTTCTGGGAATATTGCAGACACCTTCGCTTACTTCAAGATAATTAAATCCCGAATCTTTTAATAATTTCAGACCCATTTCAAATTTACCTTTCACGTAACATGTTTCAAGGAAAGTTCCCCCGTTGCTTACCCCTATCCCTAAACTTTTAATGTATGATAGACGTCTGGTAAGTTCTTCCCTTTCAATCAGAAAAGCAAGCCCCCATCCTATCTTAACATACGTGATAAAAGGAGAAACCGTCTTCATTATATTCAAATCATTTGACAACCTGTCTATTACCATTGTTTTACCAATTCCTTGAGCAATCTCGTATTCTGCACCAGAAATGTCTGTGCCAAATAAATGTTGAATTTCCATCGAATAATATGCAGGCAAAGGTATTATTTTTTTGTTAAACACGTAAAAAATGCATATAAATCAACTAAGTATAAGCATATTATTGAGATTAAAATAGGAGCATTATGGAGCTGGTGGTGGGAGATGAGTCACTGTTTAGAGTCCTAGGCGATGCAAAGAAAACATTTGGGACCAATATTGTATTTTTATGCAGTTTTAGCAACGAAGATATGATAATACTGGATTGCATTTCAAGGAATAATCTTGGAATTGACGTTTATACAATTGACACAGGTAGATTGAACCCAGAAACATATGAGTTTATCAACGAAGCTTCCAGGCACTACGGAATAAAACTCAATTATATAGTTCCAGAAGAAGACTCACTGAAGTTAATGCTCTACCAATATGGTCCCATGTTGTTTTATGATAATGTTGAGTATAGGAAATTGTGTTGCAGAATCAGGAAAGTTGATCCACTTTTGAAACTTTTATCTGGTAAAAAGGCATGGATTTCTGGTATCAGATCTGAACAAACAGAGGAGCGTAATAGATCATCGATGTTTGAAAATAATGGCGGAATGATGAAGATTAATCCTATCATAAATTGGACACAGAAGAATGTGAGGGATGCTATTGAACGGTTGAAAATACCATCTAACAAGCTTTACAGCAAAGGATACAAAAGTATAGGTTGTCAGCCGTGCACAAGGCCAGTTTATGATGGCGAATCCGAAAGAGATGGAAGGTGGTGGTGGGAAAATGGTTCCAAAGAATGTGGCATACATATCTCAAGAATGAAGGGAACAAGATGATTCCGCCATATCATGGAGGAAGAATGATAAACATTCCAGATATAAGGGATCATGATTTAGATATTAATAACAGGATAAAAACCGATATTAGTTCATATATAAACCTTACCTTGTTAAAGCATGGGATCCTAAGTCCTGTTAACTCATTTCATAACCTTGAGGAAACAATGGAAATAGCCAATTCTGGGAGATTACCTAACGGATTACCATGGTCAATTCCTGTACTTCTTCCAGAAAATGATGAAAAATCAATTCGCATCAAGCATGGGGATGAGATCATCCTTGAATTTGACGGCAAAGATGTCGCTCTATTGAAGGTTGACGAGAGATTTTCTTTGAATATGAGGGAATATTGCTTTAAAATTTTTGGAACTACAAGTAATGTTCACCCTGGAGTTATGAATACACAACTTAAGGGAAATAGATTTATTTCTGGCAAATTATTGGGAATTTCATTAAATACAAATCATTTCTCCACAAAGCAACCAGTTCCAGAAACGCTGAGGAAATTGTTTAAAGCCAGGAGGTTTAAATCTGTAACCGCATTTCAAACGAGAAATCCACCTCATAGAGGACATGAATTCCTGCATAAACATGCATTACTATCTACTGATGCATTGCTCATAAACCCTGTTTTGGGGCCAAAGAAATGGGGAGACTTTTCAGATCAGGAAATATTTGAATCTTACAACATTTATCTTGATAAGTATTTACCAAAAAGAAGAACAATTCTTTTGCCACTTATATACGAGATGCAATATGCAGGGCCAAGGGAAGCATTAATCCATATGATTATGAGAAAGAACATGGGATGCACACACTTTGTTATAGGAAGAGATCACGCAGGGGTTGGTTCCTTTTATCATCCTTATGCTGCAAAAGAATATGTGAGTCAGTTTAGGGACATAGGCATAGTACCCATTTTCCTTAAGGAAGCCTACTATTGTAAGACATGTAGGGAAATCTCCAATGATGATATTTGTCCTCATGATGAAGGTGAAAAAATACACTTTAGCGGAACCAAAATAAGATCCTTATTCCTTGAAAATAAAGCACCCATGTCCTATGAAATGAGAAGTGAAGTTTATCATAGAATCCTCGAAATAAGATCTAATGGACAAAATTCCGGGAGATGTGTAGAAACCTCCACGAATAATGGGGAAGTTCAAGCAGATTCAACTATCTCATGTTAATGTATAATTAAGAAATCTCACGAGAAACTAGTCAGAGACTCCAGGAATTCTTTTTTCTCCTTTCTTCGTTTATAGAATCAATCCCCTCTTTATTAATGTAATACTAATCTATTTTACATTTCTCCATCCATTTAGAGGCGCGAATTGTTAAATCACTAATTTTTTTCTGACTAGGCGTGGTCATTGTCTCTTGGTTTTTTATCTATCACGTTTTGACTATCCATAGATTAAGGTGAAAGGAAAGAATTAAGTCTTTGGGTGAATAATCTAACATGGAGTCAGAAACTACAAGATTCGATGTTATAAATGATGGAACATTTTCTCTTGATCCGGGGGCTGCTTTCGGAGTTACGCCTAAGAATGTATGGTCAAAAGAATTTCAGCCGAATGATAATTACAGAATAAGCCTTAACTGCAATATATGTGTAATTTCTATGGACGATAAGCATTACCTGATAGATTCAGGCATTGGAAATAACCCTGGAAAGTATCTGGAGAAATGGTTCGAGGCAAGACCCAACAGAAACCTTGAAAATTATATGAAAAAAAATGGAATTGAGAAATTTGAGGCAATTTTTC
>JAKBQK010000351.1 GCA_021835265.1 Thermoplasmata archaeon | reverse complement strand
GCAGTACTCGCATATACTTTGGCACTAAGGCGTTTGGGAAGTTTTGGGTCACCAGACATAACTGATGGAACCGCTGCTATAACCAGATATACTTTGAGACTTCTGGCTATCCAGCAGTTTAGAAGAACCCTATCTGTAGTAACTGCGTGTGAATATCTCAGGGTTTTTAAAGTTGAAGATAGTGGAAAGATTGGTTGGAGACCAAGCGGTTGTGGATTAGAACAAGATTCCATTTGGGGCTCTACACCTTTTACTGTAGGACTCTGGGTTGGTCAGGGGGTGTCCCCAAACCATTTAGAAGACAGATATAATTCTGATGGAGCTATTACGAGATTGAAAGCAGACCCAAACAAGAATGATACCACAGATCCTGCCCAAGTAACACAGTGCCCGGCTTGCAATTCATTGCTAGCAATTCCATCGGACGGGTTGCGGAGGGGGAAGAGAGAACTGCATTATGTCTTTAAGAGCAGTGCACCCGATTTTGTCATTCCTTCTCTCGAGGAATTAAACGATGAACAGGTTTTTAAACTTACACACATTTCTAAAGTCAGACATAAGAATAAGAAATACGCTACCCTATCTATTATGCTGGAGTTCCAAGATACTGTCTCACCTCGCATCTTGTCTAAATTCATGGATCATCTGATCAGTAAAATAAATGGCAAGAATGGTATCTTGGAACTAGCCTCAACTCATTATTCTAAACCGGGCTATTTCTTTAGGAATTACACATCAAGTTATAGGAATAAAAGAATCCAAAAAGATTATGACTTCGACATTTTCTGCCCAAACCCTGACTGTCAACTCAGTAAAGAATGGACAGGAGCCTTACCTGCAGGAATGGTTCATGACAGGAGTATCGATGAATTAGCTATTGAAGAGAAAAGATTGCCAAACGGATATAAGAATATTGACATTGTAAATCCGTTCCAAATTGGAAACAATTATACTTCCGATAGAATACCCATACCTGCTTTAACGGTAGATGATCAGGTATACCGGAGACTCCCCAGCGTACTAGTTGCAACAGTTGATAAGTTCGCAAGACCTGCGTTTGAACCCAAAGCCTCTTCTATTTTCGGGAATGTTGATTTCCATCACCCCATATTTGGTTATTATCGCGGCTTTTCACATTGTTCTGGACAAGATAAACATCCCACACCAAGCGGGAGGAACAACAATGCTTATGTCGCAGTGAACAAAAAGCGTTCCCCCGATTTAATTCTGCAGGATGAACTTCACTTAATAGAGGGTTCACTTGGAGGAATGGTGGGCATATACGAAACTGCAGTTGATTTTTTATGCACTGAAAATGGAAACAAGCCTAAATACTTGGCATCTACTGCAACAATCAGAAATTCTAGAGACCAAGTAAAATCAGTATTTTCAAGGGATATTCAAGTATTCCCAACCTTTGGGCTCAACTCAGATGACAGATACTTCCTTCACGAATTTGAAGACCATCCTCTCAATGATGAAATACCGGGACGTCTATATCTGGGTGTCGGTTGCCCAGGAAGAGGCCCTCTTACACCACTTTACAGAATCTTTTCCAGACTCCTTAAGATAGGAAATGATTATTCAAACAGTTCTAATGTAGATAGATTTTGGACCGTAACTGGATACTTCAATGCAATTAGGGAACTTGCCGGTGCCCTAGCTTTATACAGGCAAGATATTCCTCAGAGACTTGATTACATTTCAACGCCATTCAAGACGAGGTCTCTTTCAGAGGATCAAGTAATAGAGCTTTCAAGCAGAGTTGACACTACTTTTTTACCTTTTATACTTGAAAAACTTGAACAGAGACATCAGGATGGAAAATCAGAAGCAGTGGATGCACTTTTCACCACGTCAATGTTTGGAACTGGAATCGACGTTTCGAGATTGGGTCTCATGCTCGTAAATGGGCAACCGAAGACCACTTCTGCTTACATCCAATCCACTGGAAGGATAGGCAGGGCCAGCGGTGGTTTGGTGATTACTTTCTTACGTGTTTCTAGGCCGAGAGATCTAAGTCACTATGAATACTTCACTGGTTTCCACAGACAATTACATAGATATGTAGAACCAGTTGCTGCATTTCCCTTCGCACCTCGAGTAGTCGACAGGACAATTGGTCCAGTATCTGTGATGGTTTTAAGGAACATGAAAAACAGCACACAAACTTGGCAACTTGATGAATCAGCCAGCATAATGGGTAAAGTCCTACATAGCAATGCCGAAGTATCCCTACTACCAGACATTTTTGAGGGCCGGGCCATGAGTCAACCTCCTAATAGGAGAACCAAAAATAGTCTGATACACGGTGAAGTTATTAAAAAACTGGAAATCTGGGAACAAGAGAATAAAAGATCTAATGGAAGTAATAGAGATGTAAAATATGTTGAATACAGCGGGGTTTCCAACGATGTTGTACTTGGAGATGCAGCTCATAAGCATTCCAAAACGCATAGTACTGTATATGACGATGCACCACAATCTCTCAGAGATATCGAGGAAACTACGTCATTTGAAATTTAAAGGTGTAAAATGTCAACAAGAACTCAAAGCATAAGACCCTCTCAGTTCATTCTGACTTATGGCCCTGGGGCGATAATAGAAGGAAGAAACGGTTCCAGGATAATCCCAATGCCAGACGTTTCACTATTTAATAGTCAGAATCTGAGACCAGAAGATTATGAAATTTCTGATTCTAGGATGTCTAAAGGAATACTGGGAGGAGCTAGGGTGTACAGACTGCCTTCAAACGCCGAATTACAGAAACCAGAAGATACTCCATTGTACCGGACTAAATCTTTTCCAAATTGGAATTTATGTGTTAACACTCTTTCACATACCACAAATGGAGCTGAACCTAATTCTGTTCTATTTCATTCAAGCTTGGAAAGATGTCCAGTTTGCCACGATGGTACAAATAAACACAAAGAAGCAATCAGGTTCATTTTGGCTTGCCCTAATGGACATCTGGATGATTTTTCTTGGGATTTCTTCTTGCATGAAGGCAATCAAAGATGTGATAATCATGACTGGTTTTACTGGGTTGGAGGGGGCAGTTCACTCTCAAACATACATCTTTCTTGCCCACAATGCGGTAAAAAAAGTAGAACGCTTGATCTAGCTTACAATGGAGAGTGGAACTGCTGGGGAAGACACCCGCATCTTGAAGGTTACAGGGGTTCCAGAACTCACAATGAAAGATGCGAAGCAAAAGCGCGAATGATTCAAAGGCAAGCCTCAAACCTCAGATTGCCCAATATAGTAGCACTTTTTACCATTCCTCCAAGAGATACAGCACTTCACAGAATGCTCCAAGATAGGGTACTAAAATCACATATTAATATTAAGTTACTTGAAGGAGGATTCCTCGGAATAGCGGAATTTGAAAATATGCTGAAAACTCTTGAAAGAACTGGGGATTTAAGGTCTGAGAAGGTTTCAGCAATACTGAACTGCGGATGGGAGGAAATTAGAACCGCAATCGCAGATCTAGGTGGAGAAGAACCATACAATTACAGAGATCTCATACTGGATGAGTTTACAGCATTGATTAATGCAAGCCATAATGGAGCTCCTCCTCATTCTTCAACCGAGCGAAAATCAGCAACCTTTTTCGAGGTGGAACGAGAAAGGGTCAGAAGATTGAGCACTTTGAATGGCCGGGAAATACTTATTACCCCAGTCAAAAAGTTGTCAGAAGTTGTTGTCCAGAAAAGCTTCCATAGGGAGATTAGGAGACGCGATGAACCAAATTTATCGCCCAAACCAGTAGATATAGCTTTCCGAACTGATGGACCTGATGGTGATCTTTGGTACCCTGGCATGGAACTTCATGGAGAGGGAATTTTTGTAAGCACATATGATGGTACGTTTGAATTAAATCAGAATAATTCGTATAGTGAATGGACAAAAGCCTTTCAAAACAGCAATGATTATGATCCCTATATCTTTAGAGACAGCGAACATAGAGATGAACTTCACCCTCTCTTTGTCTACCTTCATACCCTCTCTCACGCATTAATTAGGACAATTTCAATTGAGTCTGGATACTCATCAGCATCCATAAGGGAACGGATATACATAGACCTCAGATCAGAGGTACCGAAAGGTGGTTTTCTGATCTATGCTACTGAACCAGGTAGTGACGGAACTTCAGGAGGACTTGTTGCTCAGGTTGAAAGATTCGAAGAAATACTATCTTCGGCACTTGTTTCTCTGAGTTCTTGCTCTAATGATCCATTGTGTGGCGATGAACATTTTTATTTATCGTCTAGACGGGTAAGTGGCTCAAGCTGTTATGGATGCGTTCTAATTGCAGAAACATCATGCGAACACAGAAATATGTGGCTCGATAGAAATCTCATCAAGGAGGAACCACTCTGAACAAACTGGAGATTTTAACTACTGATCCAAATCTAATGAAGCTTGGTGCAAGATCTATGGAAGGGAGTTTGCTTGAACTGATAAATGAAGCTAAGGAAGAGATACTGATCCTTTCATATTCCATGACTCATGGGGCGGAGAGAATCCTTAAAGCAATTGAAGGAGCACTTTCTAGAGGCGTTAAACTCACTATGATTATCAATCATATAGAAGCCCTTGATGATGGTATTTTGTCGACTCTGAAAGAAATGATGGAGAATTACGCGCACTGCAAAATCTACGCTTTTCGATGGAGTGAGAAATCGGAGCTCCATGCTAAATTGCTTATTTCAGATAGAGTAGCAGCCATAGTTGGGTCTTCTAATCTCACCTCCAAGGGACTAGTTTGGAACCTAGAAATAGGTTTCTTGATCAATGATAGAACAGTCTGGACGCTGGCCAATATGGTAGACAGAATAAGTGAGACATCCATGTTAATATGAGTTCTCTTCAGGATTCTTAGATGATATCCTTTTTGGGAATGCAGTGACTCTTCTAAACACGACATATTTAGATATGTCTGAAATGCTAATTTTCAATCGGCGATCAACATAATAGTCTTCATAGTCTTGATCGTGAAGTTTGGCACTGTTGTATTTAGCAATTGACCCCAGATGCCTCATCAGTTTGTTATGTAAACTTCTTACTTCCCTCACTCCGCTCCACCAAGTTTTCCACCGATCACCAGCAGACAAAAAAGCCCCAATGGTTTGCATGGTCTCCATATCTCTGGGTCCGATTATGTCCTCATTAGCCAACCAAAGTGAGATGGCTTCTGTATGCGCTATTCCCAACTTACCATGATTTTTAAGCAATTCGTAAAGTCCTGAATAATTGAGCTCTGGGTGATTATCCATGTAATCTCTGAGTAGTCTTCTCCACTCATTACTTGGATGCTTATTTCGGTCAATCCTGCCTTCTTTTTGCATTATTTCCCAGACAAATTCACTCATAAGTTTAGGGGTCAATCCCTTATTTACCATTATTATGTCCCCTGGCCGTAATTTTGAAGGAAAAACAAAATGACTTTTTCCATCCCTCACCAGAACCATCTTCCTGTCTTCGGGGACTACCATAATATCGTCTCCAAGTTCGATCAGATATCGCTCATTGTCACCAAAGTCATCATTCGTCATAGTGCCCTCAATGTATTCTTCACTTTCAAGAGCATAATCATCAAAATCCGATAATGATAAATCAAAATCTATATAATCTCTTTCAGCCAACTCGCTTAACTCTTCATTTAACCTGATTTCTACTTCTATTTCATTTTCATTGGTTTTACTGTTTATGTATCCTGACTTTGATAAATTGATATTGTATCTTTCTCTCCACCCAAGGTCTTGTAGTTCATTATCATCCGGTGATTTTTCACTGCTCAATGCGATTAAGTCTTTGATGAGCTTTTCAGCCCATTGTTCCTGTCCTTTATAAGAGAGAATCGTTAGGTTATTTGAAGTAGAAGTCAGAAGAGTTCCTTTCGCCAGCCCTATCGGTGGATTCAAAAAAATCAATTGATCGGTCTCAGGAGAATTTTGTAATTCACCATATGATATGACATGGACCTTCTCCCCATATTTATCTGTTGACTGCAATATGACTTTAATGAGTTCACTTGATCTTGAACTTTCAGACACTACTGTACAAGTTTTATCTTTGGCAACGAAATCCTCTAATATACGGATTAATGCTTCACCTTTTGGCGTTAATTTGTCGCGATATTGCAGTATGAAATTCATTACAGACTCATGAAGGTCCTCAAGTGCTTCTTTAATTTCCCCGTCGTGTTTGAAGATCGAATCATATAGTCTATTCTTCAGTTCCAAGATTTCTGGATATGAACCATCAATTTCAAAGTCGGTCGTTTTGAATTTTCCTAAAGTTGACTGAACTGAAGTGATTAGTCTCCAAAGGATTCTTAGAAAATTGCCGTCAAATTCATTGGGTACCTTTTTGTCAATTAGTGACTTTGCGTATTTGAAATTTTTATAAATCTCATCACTCTGTTCAAAATTCCTAACTCTTTCGATATGGTAATTTCTTTCCCTGGTCAATTTGAATATTTTACGGGCGCGTATGTTATACGAAATAATCATTTTTTCTAGATTTTTATCGTATACCGAAATATCCTTTGGAGGAGAATCCTCTATGGCCTTACTCTTTGTCACGGGTTTTACACTGATAAATTTCGGTCTCTTGTCTTTAAGGATTTCAGCAAATTTATCCCATTTGTTTCTAAGATAGAAGATACATGGTATCTTAGCGCTTTCAGCATAATTCAGTATCTCATCAATGTCAGATTCTCCTACATTCAATAGTTCCCCTGAGGTAAAATCTACCAAGATAAGTGCAATTTTATCCAGAGTGTGCCAAAGATCGCAATTAAAGAATCCAGAAAATATCCACCTCGCTTTTTTATTTCTGATACGTCCCGTAATCCCATGAGCAGAATAAGTGTAATGTGAAAGATCTGGGAATCTGTAGTCTTCTTCAAGAGCAATGTTACCTTTGTTTCCATGAGCGTAAGTATTCTTCAACATATTTTTCCAAACGCTTTTACCACCAATCACTAAGATTGATGACATCGTTCCCATAAGTAAGGTTCTAGCGGAAAGTAATAGGGGATATGGTGAGTATTTGCACTCATAATAAGGACTTATGGACGCCACGTTTTCTCCTTGACCTACATAAAACAGAGATTCTATAGCGAGTTCCTTGTCTGTGTCGGGAATATAAACTCTATCTTCAGCCAGATAAAGAGGGCGCGGGAAAAGAAATCGCGTCTCTTCTGATGTTGAGAAGTAACAGAAGTACGATGACTCCTTGTAAACTGCATCCCTCAGAGTTTCTTTGGAGACCATGTAAAGAGGATTATCTCTGGATATGGCCATTGGTTAGTAATCTACCTCTTTCAATCTATTTACACCTCACATTTACCTTCAAGCTAGACAGAGTACCTTTTACCGGAAATACTCAGGGAAACTTATACTGCAGTTGTTAACACAATCATCAAGTTCTCAAATGTTTCTAG
>JAKBQK010000370.1 GCA_021835265.1 Thermoplasmata archaeon | reverse complement strand
ATTGTTGTTTTCATATAATTTCCAAGTAGAACCGTTAAGATCAGGATATTTATAAAATGACGAATTTACAATATAAATTTTTCATCAATAGACGAAACAAAATTGAAGGCAAACAAATCTTTAAATACAGGTCAACTATGGAAATTATATGAAAACAACAATATCACATATTAAAGCGGACATCGGAAGTTTACCGGGCCATACAACTGTTTTTGCACCAGTTGTAGAAGAAGTACGTTCATACATCAAAAAGAATGGTGAAAGCCTCATTTCAGATTTTCACATTTCGAGTGTTGGAGACGACATTCAGATAACAATGGTTCACAACTTGGGAATTGACTCCCCTGAGGTACATGAACTTGCATGGAACGCTTTTAAAGCTGGAACTTCAGTGGCAAAGAAATATGGTCTTTACGGGGCAGGTCAGGATCTTCTCAAAGATTCCTTTTCAGGTAACATTAAAGGAATGGGACCTGGGATAGCTGAGATGGAGATCACTCCTAGAAAATCAGAGCCCTTTATAGTATACATGATGGATAAAACTGAACCTGGTGCGTTCAATTACCCAATCTTCAAAATGTTTGCCGATCCTTATAATACTCCGGGGTTAGTTATCGATACAAATATGCATGATGGCTTCAGATTCGAGGTATGGGACATAATAGAGGCAAAAAAGATTTTTCTTGACTGTCCAGAACATATGTACGACCTGCTGGGGTTAATTGGCTCTAAGAGCAGATATGTCATTAAAAGAGTCTATACAAAAAACAGTCATGAAAAACTTCCGGATGAAAATGTAGCAGTTATAAGCACTGACAAACTTTCTTTCATTGCTGGGGAATACGTTGGTAAAGATGATCCGGCTGGGATAGTAAGAATTCAATCTGGACTCCCAGCATCAGGTGAGGCGATGGAGGCGTTCTCATACCCATATATGGTTTCTGGATGGATGAGGGGGTCGTTCAATGGTCCTCTAATGCCAGTTGGTCTGAAAGATGCTAAAATGTCAAGATTTGATGGTCCTCCAAAAGTTATTGGCTTGGGGTTTGTATTAAAGGACGGAAAACTTGTTGGACCGGTAGATATGTTCGACGATCCAGCCTTTGACGGGGCAAGAAAGACTGCAAGCCAGGTAGTTGATTATCTAAGAAGAATGGGGCCATTTGAGCCTCACAGACTTCCAGAGGATGAAATGGAATATACTTCTCTCCCAAGAGTTCTTGAAAAATTCAAGGGGAAGTTTGAGGTCATTGAATCCCAGTCCAAGAAAAGGGAGGTCAAGATGTCCACTAAAGATGTGGATTAAAGCTTCCAAATTTATTTATGATTTATAGTATAAAAATAGAGTTACCCACATTTATAAAACAGTGACATGCTGTATAATTTAGGACTGCCTTGGGAAATCTTAATATAACATTTTTCAATCCAATCGCATGGACGATAGCAGAAAGCTAATCGCTTCAATTTTAATTGTTTCAATTATAATTGGGTTAGCGGCATTCTTTCTTTTGAAGTTCTTACTGAGCACTTTCTATGTAGCAAACCCTGGTTTGTCTAACTTGCTACAAATAGATTATGTTGTTTCCGCGGGTATAGCGGCATCAGCTTTCAGCATAATCTTACTCTTTTACCCTGTGTATAAACATGGGATAAGTAACGGTGATTGGGAGGATTACAGATGAACAGTAAAACAAAAGTTGAAATTCTGTTTATAGGGATTGTACTCATTTTATTGGCAAGTGCTGCAACTTATAACGTTTATGGCATACTGGGGCACGAGAGGAACATCCCACAGGATACATACGATCCATCTTTGTATGTTAATACAACCACAATTAATGTAACGGGAGTTCAGTGGTCTTGGAGTTTTGAATTGCCAAATATGACGGCTCCTTCTACACATGTTTACCTGGAAAAGGGAACAAGTTATACGCTCAATGTCACTTCAGGTGATGTAATACATGATTTATTCATTATAGGGGCAGGGGTACAGGTCTATGCAGTTCCTGGACAGTATAATCACGTAGTCTTTACACCAGAAAAAACAGGAAAAATATACTATGAATGTGTGGAGTACTGTGGAGAGGATCACTATGAAATGAGAGGATATTTCACAGTCCTTCCAGCAAATTCAACCTCGGGTGGTTCTTAATGAATCAGACTGACATACTCATAGTTGTAGGTGTTTTAGGATCTCTCATAGGGATTATCGGATTCCTGATCTATTATCTTATAGCTACTGGACGAGAGGAAGTGTCCACGGAAGCTGAAGAGCACGGCTATGAAATTCCTCAGGTTTATGAAAGGGAAGAGATGTATGGACGGAGAGTATCTGCCAGTTTTTCTGTACTTCTAAGAAATGACTCTAAAAGCATAGGACTAAGGTACATATTCACATCAATACTGTTTCTCTTTATCGCGGGAGCATTTGGAGTACTGATGCGAGTATCCCTTACAGATCCAAACCCAACTATCATTGTTCCGGTTATCTACAATATATTGATAACTGAACATGCAACATTAATGATTTACATGTTTGCTGTTGGAATGGCTCTTGGGCTGGGATACTATCTATTGCCATCCTACCTTAAACTTAAGAGAGATAATATGGGAACATATTCATCATTCGCCTACTGGATATGGCTCTTGGGTGGTGCACTTTTTGTGCTCTCAAGATCATCTATGAGGTGGTATATGTACCCCCCACTCTCCTTGCAACTCACTCCATTCGGTGCTGGAACCTACAATTGGCTGGCTATAATCGCCATGGAAATGATATTCATAGGCATGATGCTAGCAAGTATCGTAATTTTAAAGATTATATTCATAGATAGGTCAGACAAAATATCGCTTTCCAAGATGCCTGTTTTCGCCTGGTCGGTAGCATTTACCTTGCTTATGCTGGTAACCTCGGCACCTCCATTAATGGTTGGGCTAGGTATGCTATTCTATGATTTCTTCAATCCAGTGTTCTTTACGGCTAGCGCACATACAGTTCTCCAATTTGCCATTTTGTTCTGGTTCTGGGGTCACCCCATTGTTTACATCGCCATAATGCCATTCTTCGGAATCATGTATGAAATAATCTCGAGGTTCTCAGGTAAACCCGTGTACAGTTATTCTTCTGCGGTTTTCTCTCTGGGTCTACTAATGATTCTGAGTGAACTCGTCTGGGGCCATCACCTTCTCAATTCAGGCCTTGGAACAGACTGGGTATTGTTCTTCACCACAGCATCCTTTATCGTCGTTATCCCTTCTGCATTAACAATCTTCAATATGATAGCCACCTTGTGGACAGCAGAAAAAATAAGGCTCACAGTACCAATGCTGTTTGTAATCAATGCTATTTTCGATTTCATCATTGGGGGTGCAATGGGTGTAATGCTTGGAGATGACGCAGTTAATCTAACAGCACATGGGACGTACTTTGTTACCGGTCATTTCCATTTTGTATTTGTGGGATTAACACTGGGTGTCTCCATGGCGGCATTTTACCTTCTGTTTCCAACATTTTCCAACGGTAGAGTCTATAATGAAAGACTTGCCAAATGGCATATGTATATAACTGCACTGGGGTCCTTCATTATGTCATTTTCCTGGGGAGTAGGAGGTTTCCTTGGTATGCCAAGAGCTGTAGCTGGATATTTCCCATTCTTCCAGCCTTATCAGGACAGTGCTATAGTAGGTGGTGTAATTATTGGGATTGGTCAATTGGTTTTCTTATATAACATAACAAGGAGCTGGATGACTGACCCAGTAACTGATCCATCAAATATTTTCGAAATAAGTGCTAATGAACCACTCGAGGGCCCAGGCTTGGTCGGAGGTGGAAAGTAAAATGAATGTAAAAGGGAAAGGAGGAATAGCTTTCGCTCTCTTGCTAATAATAGTAGTTGGATTATCTTTCAGTTATATAGTTACAAGTCCAAGTAGCAGTGGCCTTACTCCTACAAGCTCAGACTACTCTGCTGCCACAAATGTTGCATATGTTCACATTTATGCAGATGCAGCAGGTTGGGACGAGCATTATCATAATGTCAATTCAAGTAATCCTGTCAACCCTACCATATTTGTAAAGGTTGATACAACACTGTACTTTAACGTGACCGAAGAAGACGGGGCTCCTCACACATTAACCTTAGGATATCTCGGAACTACAAATGCTTCAGCGAATTTACCAATAGTGAACGGCAATATCTCTAACTCCAAAATGCTGGGGAGTTATAAGTCTTATGAACCCTCTGTTTCATATACTGTGTTGTCAACTGCTCAGATCACAACTACGATCGGTCATAATTCCCAGGGTAAATTTCCATTTACAAAGGCAGGGGTATATTCATACTGGTGCACTATACATCCATTTTCAATGCTCGGGGTTATAATTGTTGGAAGCTACCAGAATACTAGCATAGATGTTGGTCACTCTGCTCCCATTTCAAACAATCTTATCCCCCACCAGGTTAAAAACTTTGGAAATAACTATATTTCAGATCTCAATACAGGAGTTACTACCAAAACGGCTAACTTCGGTGTTGGATATTGAATGTTAAAGAATTCTCAAAAATTTTTAAAATAGAGATTACCTTTTTAGTTGATCTGGTAGCAGTAGCCGCTTTCTTTTCAGATCCTGCCTTTTCATCCAAGTTATTTTACATACTGCCTCTCCTGGTATCCGGTACCTTGGGCTCAATGTCTGCTGCATTGTTTAACAATATTTATGATATGGACATAGATTCTGGAATGAAAAGGACTAGGGCAAGGAAGGAAATATTGAACAGCCGTAATTACTGGTCATACTTTTTAACTGGTGCTATTATGCTGGCCCTATCTGGTGCCATTTCATTCTTTCTTATTAATCCCTTAACTTCATTGTTTATAATCTTGGGTTTTGCGAGTTACGTCTTCCTGTATACAATGTTCCTTAAGAGGAGAACCGTCTGGAACATAGTTATTGGTGGAGTTGCCGGCAGTTTTCCTGCGTTAGCAGGTTGGGCAGCCATCTCAAACAATGTCTCCCTGACATCCCTATTTATTGCAGGTTTGGTGTTTTTATGGACTCCAACACATTTCTGGAGCCTCGCAATAAATAATGTTGAAGACTACAGGACAGCCTCATTACCTATGTTGCCTGCAAAAATTGGAGTTAAGGAGAGCTTTAGCTGGATTTTTGCAAATACCATTGTGCTTATAGTATACAGTCTTCTTCCTCTGTTTATAGGTGCAATACATGTTGGTGTTTATTACATAGTATTAGCAATGCTCATGGATTGTCTTCTCATGTATCTTGTTCTGAGACCGAAATTGAGTAATTTTTCTATAAAAGAATTCAGGAAGGTATTTCATTACTCAAATTTCTACCTCATGTTTTTGTTGATTTCAATATCTTTTGTAAGCTTAAGGTAATTCATCCCTGATGGCTTAGAGTTATATTTCTTGATGGAATAATGAAATATTGCGTCCACTTAAGATAAAATTTGTGAGGAGATCATAACGAATCAGGCAATCAGCCAGAAATCATGGATCCTGAGGTTATTATGCGCTATATTAGGTGAAGCACTAATTTTTGGAAGTTTCTTCTTTTTCTTCGATTTTCATATTCTTTTCTTTGTATATCTTTATGCCACACCTTTCGTCTTTGCAATGATCATTTTCTTGTTCAGACAAAGATTACCAATTCAGAAGAATTTTCTATCAAAAGATCTGTTTCTGCTTATCGCAGTAATTGTGATATGGATTTATGTTTACGGCCTATTAAAGCAATCCACAATTTATGTTCTCTCTATAACTTATTATCCCGCTATCCTTGAGGAACTTAATTTCCGTTTCATTATTCCTGAATTGCTTTCCAGGAAGACTGGGATGGGGAGGGCCCTCATCATTCAGGCAGTTCTTTATACGATATTCTACCTCGGGTTGCCCATCCTCAAGCCTGGATCTTACCCTGGTGTCTATCTGTACTTATTCATATTCGATAACTTTGCTACATCTCTTCTTTATGGTGCCATCTATTATCTCAGGAAGAGTATTTATCTTGATATATCTCTTCATATGTCGTTCTATTTGATAGAGATATTCCTCACTGCATCTACAGCCTGGGTAGGGGCAGCGCTGGCTCCAGTTTAGATTAGGAGTTTTTTCCTCCATTCCTCTGGAACAGAGATTGCTTTTCCTTCTTCTGATACACATACGGAAACAGTTTTCCCGGATGCAAATTCTGAACCATTAGAATCAACGAGCCTGTGGTTAAACGTTATACTTTTGTTTCCTATGGCAGATACTTCTGTGAATAAAATTGGAGACGAATCGAAGAGCAATGGTCTCCTATAATCGACTTCTACGTGGGCTATAACTATTCCTGCCTTATCCGCCGAGAATTCGTCGTTTATTCTTCTAAGTAGGTCAACTCTTCCAAGCTCAAAGTATGTCAGGAATACTGCATTATTTACATGCCCCAGAGCATCAATGTCTCCATATCTGACCTGAATTTCTATCTTTGATTGCATTAAATCATCAGTTCCGAAACAAAGTCTTTTACAATAGACACAATCTGATTTTCTTTCCCTATTAGACTTAAAGGATCACAATTATGGACAATTCTCATCTTTGATCCTGCGATAAGATCATGGTAAGAAGTGGATGACGGATCAAACTCATTTCTCTGCTGGCATGAAATTATAAGTGTGGGGGACCTTACAGAAAACAACACGTTTTTAATCTCAGAATTGACTGAAGGGTTCACAAGTATTAATGCGAGTGGCAAATCTGACCTTAGCAATCTTTCCATATTGAGAATTGAGTCCTTCAACAGTATGAAAATTCCTTTTTCAAATGTCTGGAATGGTTTCGAGAAGCTGTAAATGTGATATACAGAGCATAAACCGTTCAATTCTTTCTTGCTCTGCTCAATTAAACGCAAAGCGAGTGGTTCATCGCCCAGGGGATGAACCAGAGTAAGGGTGGAACTCATGAGAAGAGCCTCAGGATAAATTTTCTCACTTAGAGAGATTATTCTTTATGCCCTCAAAGAGCTCATTTATGATTTTTTCAGCCTGTCTACCTATCATCCTCTGGCCGACAGAGGCAATTTTACCACCTACCTTTGCATCGGCTTTCCAGTCCATTAAAGTACCGCCATTTGCCTCCTTCATGTCAAGATTTGCTTCAAGGTCCAGTGTTCCACCGAGGCCCTGGCCGCTTCCCTTAATTTTTGCGTGTGTTGGTTCGTTCTTTTCTACCACTTTCATATTAATTTTGAAATCTCCTTTGATGAAGGCTACACCTGCTCGAACCACAATATTGAATTCTTCAGGGCTTACAACAGACAGCTCCTTAAGATCAGGTATGCATGAGGAGAGCTTTTTCGCATCCATAATAAAATTGTAAACCTCTGATATCGGCGCCTTAACCTCAAAAGTCCCATTGAAATCCATAATTATCTCCTTTATAGGTCTTTGAATCC
>JAKBQK010000149.1 GCA_021835265.1 Thermoplasmata archaeon | reverse complement strand
AGGTCCAATATAATCTATTGGGCAGATACCACAAGGGCATAATTTCCTTAAGTTTTGAATCGAAGACTTTTTTGTATATCTGAGCAAAACTCTTAATGCCATAAACTATGTCTTCCGCCTTTTCATGTTTACGTAACTCCTTGAATTTTTCCTCAAGCCTGTCGTATAATGCCTCCTTTTGATAACTTTCAAGTAGGTAATATGAATAACAAGTAAGCATTTCATCTGGATTATCATCTTCTGTTTCAGCTACTATATTCTCAATTGTCTTCCATTCCTCAACTATTACATTTTGTTCGTCTGGACTCTCAGATTCGTCATATAGAAAGCTTTTGACCAAATCCGAGGTTGTTAGATCTAAACCCCTGTCATTCAAAGTTCTAAATAACCTAACTGCCCCTTTTTTATCTGAGCATACTATGGAGATAACTCCAACAGAATTCAAAATGTAGTTGACAAAATTCTTCATGGAATTCTTGTTTTCACCCCATATTTCATCCTTCAGGCATTGGTTTAGCGTGATAGCAGCCATAATAAATTTATTACCATCGTTATCGCTTTTCTTTTTCTCATCCTTAAGAAAGGTCTCGAGAGCATTTTCTTTTTGGATATTTTGGAAAAAGTCATTTTGATTCTCTGTATGTGTCACAAATTGTAATCTATATTTTGAATCCTCAAGGTTACGTATCCTGTTGATTAGTTTGTTATCATTTTTGAAATACATGTCTCTCAGAACACAAAATAGGATAGTTAAAGTAGTCAACCTCTGTTGTCCATCTATAACTTCATACGAGCCGTCGTTACCACCAGTAAGGATTATAGACCCTAGAAAATAATATGAATCATTTCTCTTGAATGCACTATAAATATCTTCAAATAAGTCATTCACCTGTTCTTCTCCCCACGAATATTGTCTCTGAAAAGTTGGTATCGAATATCGACTACTTCCATCGAACACCTTCCAAACTGTCTGATACTCTGGGCGAAATAAAAAAACTCCCGATTCCATTGTCCAATGATAAGTTAAAAAGAATAAAAACATATGCTCTACAATCCTGATGAGTTATCTGTATCACTTAATACTGTATAGCCAATTGTCTTGCATTGGGAATCACCTTCTATCTACATTATATAGTAATCCCGCATATTTCTTCATTTCTCCCTTCTCTTTATAGACTCAACCTGCTCCTGCATATTGTACAGAAGACCCCTTGCCTCATTTATGGGATTCAAAACATGATTCTGCCCTATTTGATTGAACAATTTCAGGCCAACCATATGTATATCTGCTTTTTCGAAATGACTTATTGTAAGAGACATGTTGTCTGCAATTTTAGAATAAACCTATCAGGATTATGAGCCAAGAAAGAATTCATTTCCTTCTGATTGTCCTCCTTTTCCATAATCCCTTTATGATATGAATCCAGATTATCGGGAGAAAGGAAATCCTCTGTTTGTTTTATCTCCATGATATCCATAAGATTTCTGTTCAAGATTACAGGTAGTTGAAATTCTCCTTATGTAGAGACATCCCAATGGATAACAGCAAATCGGACTCATCAGCTATATATCCCAATGCCATGCCAATGACAAATAAATTAAAAGGTTCAGAAACATCTTTCCTCTTCAGGGACTTGGGCATGATTAACATACATGTACTATGATAGAAATCGTGCAAAGCTTAATTTAAAATTGAGAAGTTAAGCGAGTCTCCTAAAGCAACATTCGAACGTGCCGGCATGATCGTAGTTAAGAAACCTCCAAGAGCAAAGCCGAATTTGTTCATGCTTTAATTTCTTTCACCTGAACCAGCCTTCCTAGCATTCACATTATTGATCTGCTGAACGAGATTGTTGATCAATTCCTTCGGGATATCCAGAATGGCATGAATATTAGGTATCGTGTGAATATTGTAAAACCATCCAGATTCCCGAGAAAATTCCCCAGCAACATCGAGCTGATTCTGTGCCTCTTGAATCTTACTGATTGATTTCTTCAGAATCTTAACAGGATTATGGAGCTGTAAAGCATTCATGGATTTCTCTGCCTCTGTCATTTCTTTTTTCATTTGCTCTTTAATCTCTTTCCTCTTCGCGTCAAGCATTTCTTCTGAAAGCAGATCAATATTCTCAATAAGATTCAGATCAGATTTTATACCCTTCTGAAGTAATTTTAACAGATTGATCTGGTGAATGTCGAGCCTCAGACTTCCTATACTTTCTATGGGTAATTTATCGTGTGCCTCAGTTATATTCATTATAAAATCATCCACAGATTTATAAAATGATTTTATTCTCTTTAGCGATTCTTCCTCTCTAAGATTGGCAATTTGTTTTTCTATGTTATTCAATTCCTGTTTTCCATTTGAAATCTGCGAGTCAAGGGAGTCATATTCTTTGGTATTCTGTTCAAGCGTTTTTTTCAGATCAATTAAATTCTGTTGCAGATCAAATTGTTCTTTCTTTAACGAATCTATATCTTCCTCTACTTCCGATATTTTATATATTTCTTTTAGATTTTCCGCAACCATTTCAAGATATATTGGGTTTGACGGGTCACATAACTCTTTAATGAAATCCCTGTTGTTTTTATATTTGTTGAAAATAAACTTAGAGGCTGTGGGATTCTTCTTAAGATATGTGTAAAGTTCATCATTTGTTACAGTGTTAGTAAATAAAAAAGATGGTGTACCATTCTCTTTATGAACAGGAATTGTTGCTTCATCAAGTTTCCTTTTAAGTTCCTCTATTTCTTGTTTCTGTATCTTATACCAGTTTTTTTGACTGGATTTATTCGTTTCTAACCCCATTTCTATCATCATTCCTCAACTTCAAAAATAGCCATCCTATTCTCTATAACCACTTCATAAGTATCAGAAGTTCTTCTTCTTTGTTTCTCCTTTATCCCATTCCAAACAACTTGGTGTTCAAATGAAATATGATTAACTGGAGGATCAAGAAGATAATCCCTTATTAACTGCTCATGTTTAGGACTTCTATAATGACCAGTTGATTCATATCTCGCAACTGCTAATCTATTACAATCCCCGCAGATGAGTCCTCTCACTTCTCCTGTCGTATGATAATGATCTACATGTAAAGAGTTGAACCAATCACTTTCTTTGCATATAGCACATTTATGATCTTGATATTCTAAAAGTTTATTAAACACTCCACGAGTGAAGATTTCACCCTTGTACTTCATGCCTTGTTTTCTCCATTGAATTTCTATCATCTTACTGTAAACTTTTTTTTCAATTTCTTTATTTTTATGAAGATACTCTTTAAAAGCCTCGTTCAGACAAGACTTGCATCGTGATTCTCTCCTTTCTGGATCCTTCTTACTGTGAATTCGGAATTCTTCTATTCTTTTTACTTTGTGACATCGAGTACATCTTTTAACCTCAATCTCCTGATTATCATTACTAAGGACAATAAATGAAGCAGACATATAATAGTTATACCATTTGAGTACTTAAAAGATTTTCAATAGATATTTAAAAAGTTGCAAATATAATAAAAGTTAGTAATAGACTTATCCTATAGGATTTTGTAATACACAATTTGATATTTTTAAGAAAAAACAATTCATTTATGGTTCCTATATTATATACTTAATAATCCGAAGCCCCATATAGAATCAGTCTTTGGATTTCCAAACTCTGATACTGTAAAATCTGTGGGATATTCCTATCCTGTCAAAGCATGGGTAAATCTAAATTTTATTTTTCAAAATCATTATCAGTGTTTTATACTAAGACTCTGATCAATTATGAATCTATTTTCAGTAAAAAATCAATGACTGAAAATTTCAAGTATGTGACTTTTAATCATTTCCAATAGTTTTAGTTCCATAACTCAAAATGATTATTCTCCAACTGATTTTTCTACGCACCATCATCGGTCTTATTTCAGAAAGAAGGAGTATTCGTTCAAACTACCAAGCGAGAGAGCAATATGCAACTTTCCTCTTTCACTTCAGGGAAGATCACAGAAGCAGTGAACATGAAACCGTGGACTATTAATGATAAGATCGAAGTTCTTAGGGAAATGGAAAATTTCCAAAATCCTATAAACTCTCTATAACACATCTGGAAATACGCCTTTGCGTTGATTTTATTATATGCTTGTAAATCGCTTAATCAAGAGTGTAAACCATTCGTTTAGGCGGATTTGTTGTCATCCGAATTTTTACACATCGATGAAATTTTATCGTCAACAATCTTGATTGATTGCATTATATTGTTAAAACGCAACTCATTATATTCCATCCCAAAATCATTCCTTTTTTGGGAGTCCCATCCTAGAATATAAGAAGCAATGCCAATAAAGGTAGAAATAACTAGAGTATTAATAAAAATGATTAGATCGTTAATTGAGTACGATCCTGATACATACCGGCCAACTGAAATTCCCGCAAAGAAAAATGCAAATGAAATTAATGCAAGATTTGCCACTTTCTGTTTGTTTAAGAACTTTTTTGCTCTGAATTCGAATTCTTGCATATCTCTCTTAAATTGTTCACTCATTGTCACATAATCCATTTTTTCCAAACCCTTTGAACGATAAATACGTAAATATATAATTATCTCTTTGCGTTTCCATTAGCACAAAATTATAATATTAGCGGAAAAAACCACTTCTTGTTTAGTCAGCTTATTCTTTGGAGTCAAAATTCATGCAGGATATTTTTCAATAAAAACTCTAATCCCAGCAATCATTGGTTCAAGCAGACCTTCGTTAATTTCCTTTTTGTCAGGATGGGCTGCATCATTACGGAGCCCTAACCAGCTTGTAATGGATTTATTAATGGTACTATGGATGATCTCTTTCTTTCGTAGTTCCCCATTCAATGAATCAGCTTTTATATATTTCCCTTCGTTAGTCGTGATCGGGATTGAATTTTTTTCTGCTAACTTTCTCAGGTGACTTTCTAAGGCAACTCCCGCGACAACCGCTGCTGCTCTAAAATGATTCAGTGAAAGCAAATGTTCTGCTTGTTTAAGAACATCTGTAAAAATTTCAACGTCAATCATCTCCTTAAAACTATTTAGAAAGTCATTAGCACAATCATCTCTAAGGTTGTATAAAATACCAGTTAAATTGTAAATCATGTTAGATGAATAAGGTTCCGTTATAGAGTTAGCATATAACCAGTACTCACTATTCTTGGGTGCAATGTCTTTTATGGTTTGCTTTAACCTAAGTGCCAAAGAAACCTTTACTTGTTCTGTTAGAAAATCTTTCACGTTTGAAAACTTCTCAGTAGAATCAATTTGTTGTTTAATGGCTGTCAAGTATTGATTGATATATTCCAAAACTCTATCAATGCGTTTTAATGCCTTGTTTTTGTCAGTAGATTGCAGCAATATAAATGAAATAACACTTTAAGAGCATAAACTTTATTATTCTATCAAACGCAATGTTGCTTTGAAAGTCTTCTAAATTAATTTTGCTGGAATATTTCAAATTAAGAAGATAGAAGTATCACTGGAAAATTAATCTCCAAGGTTGTTTACAGGGACTGTTAAGATATGGACTGCCAACTCATGTTCATTCTGCAATCTTAATTATCTTTTGAAACGCTTGAATCGTAACAAAATTCAACTTTTTCAATTAAGAATATATTGGACGAATGAACTCTATTGGAATAACCAGCTTGTTTTCTCAAATCATCTTTTGCAATCATTAAAATAAGCAGAAGAAAGCTCAATTTTCTCATCAGATATTTGAATCAGTTCTCTGGCTGTAATGCCACTACAATAACCCAAAACTATCTTTGCCTTTCTTTTAGCAACCTCTATGGCAGGTACGAAATCAGCGTCTCCTGCAATAAGCACTAAGGTATCTACTTCCAATGATCTTTCTATTAATCGTGTTGCTATGAGAACATCTACTTTTTTCTGTCTTGGAATTCCTATAGATGTTTCACACAGTTCGCATGTTCTCGATTCAATTTTCACATACCCTTTTTCTACCTGAAAACTCTTTAAATAACTCAGTTTCGAAAGAAAACCTTCTTTCTTGAGATAGTTTTGGGATTCTTGTTCTTTAGGTCGTTTATATGGTAATGCATCAAAGTAATATGTTCTTCCCCTTTTACCAGGAGCAATCTTGTCAGAAAACTTTTCATAATCAACACCTTTCACCTTGAGATTTTCCATAATGTGTTGAAAATGCATTCCATCAATAAATACGTCAGATTCACCTTTCATTGGAAACCCTTTACTAATTCCCGTCATTACATTTACTTTGACGGGGAGTATTAATGCAATAACATAGTAAAACTATATTTAAATATTTTCTCTGTTATTTCTCTGTTGAACAACTCCTATTCATGGTTACATCAAAAAAAATTTTCAAAATCATTATCAGAGTCTTACCACAAGACTCTGACCAAAACTGAATCTATTTTTTCGGAAAGGTCAGAAAAACAAATATTCAATGTCATCCATTCCAGTGGCCCATTGTTTGGCATACATTCTAAATCTTCGAGATCTATCTAAAAATCACTCCTCTCTATTTCTGTGGTAGAATTTCCTTGATTCCCCAAGTTTGGGTTTAAGTTCAGGGTATCTTTTAGTATGGTGAATAATGTTATGGCATTTTGTACATACCTCAATAGTTTTCTCCTCTGGCTGATATTCTATATGATGTAAATGGCCTTTCTCAGGATTGTATCTGTATAGCCATTTCTGCATCTCATAATCAGTAGGTATCATTTTTGGTGATTTTGTCAGGTATATATATTTCTGACAGACAAAACACTTCCTGAGTTTAAAAATAGCCTCTTTATATTCGTCATAAACTATCTTTGCTTTACGTTTGTTGTATTCTATATTAAAGCACCTATCACATAATGGAGTATCTCTCTGGATATCTTTACCACACTTCTTACAGTAACCATCAACCACAGAAGGAGCAGGATTTAAACATGTTCCACCCATTTCATCTTCATAATCTTTCGAAACGTATTCATAAAATATTCCTTCTGAAATTTTATCAGATTTCCCTGTTATTTCTTTCTGCTTATCTTGTAAATAATAGTAGGGCTCCGTACAATTTTCTGACTCTTCATAAAAAGATTCTCTGAAAGGAACTTGACCTGCTTTTAAAAGATCATAACTCGTGTTCCTTATTCTATTCCGCTTCCATAGTGGCAGTTCTTTCCTAAAGCGAATATAAACAAGAGGAACAGGATCTTCCCAAATTTTAACGTAAGACGTTCCCTGCATGTCTGCAAATACAATTGCATCAGATACAGAAAGATAGAACAGATTCGGTGATCTTGCTTCTGTGAAACCCAGAACCTGAAGTTTTTCTCCAATGTTTAATAACCTGCTGTAAACATTAGGAAAAATAGCGTTGCCAAACTTATCTTTTGGTTGCATGGATATAAAAAGTAAAATACAGATATTTAAGTTATCCACATACCCATCAGCTTAATCCATCAATATCAGAAGATTTC
>JAKBQK010000569.1 GCA_021835265.1 Thermoplasmata archaeon | reverse complement strand
GGAATATCTCCTATCGTCCAGCCACTTTCCCTCTGGCCCCCAGTACACAGAAAGATCAGGTTCATAAACATCTTTTCTTCCTCCTCCAAATCCAAATGTTTTAAATCCCATTGATTCCATTGCCACATTCCCGGTCAAAATTATCAGATCACCCCAGGAGATCTTTTGTCCATATTTCTGCTTAATCGGCCATAGTAGCCTCCTTGCCTTGTCCAGGTTCACATTGTCTGGCCAGCTGTTAATAGGTGCAAACCTCTGCTGAGCAGATCCAGCCCCTCCCCTTCCATCTCCAATTCGGTATGTTCCAGCACTGTGCCAGGCCATCCTGATAAAGAAAGGACCGTAATTTCCGAAGTCTGCTGGCCACCATTCCTGAGAATCAGTTAGGATTTTTGCAATATCCCTCTTCAGGCCAAAGTAGTCGAGTGAACCGAACTCCTTTCTGTAATCAAACTCAACATTCATCGGATTAGATTTTTCTGAATTCTGTCTTAATATTCCAAGATCAAGTCTTTCTGGCCACCATTCATTTAACGACATATGACTTTCATTTCCATGGTTCACAGGGCATTTATTTTCTTCCATTCATATTCAACTCCATTTTACAAGATTAACTTAGTATTAGATAATAATAATTATAATCTATTTAAAGGTTGTCAGAATCTCTTCATCTTAATATATACCTAATATTTTTCAGGGAAAGTAATTAATGAAATCATTTCTTTTTTAATGCGTTTTTCTCATTCATATCAATGATCTGCAAAATAACACTGGTAAGTTTTTTCTCATCAATAGTATCATTCTCAAAATAATCAACCGCCCTTACAGTTTTGCTGTCCATTCTTGAATTGAATAATCCATCTTGGTCCACGACTTTTACTCCCTTAGGGAATGTTAACCTTACCGAATTCTTCAAAACGTTACCAAAGCAGATTATGCCATTATATGACCATACAGGGATGCCTGCTGGATTGCTCGGCTTTTTCCATTTTACCTCTTCATATATTCTTGGATCTGTCTCATTTATGACCTTCCGGATCTTAATTAGGATTTCTCCCTTCCAGGTCCTCTCTTCTTTTATTATTTTATCTATTTGCATTGAGGCAGATTTGTTTTCTTCAGGATTGTTAATACCTCCTTTATCCATTATTCACATCGCCACTAGAGGAACAATCTTATTATCTATAAATATTTGAATTTTTTACTAAATAAGGACTTACATAAAAATATACCTAACAAGATGAAGTGAATAAAGAGAGTTACAAAAAAGCATTGAAAGAAGAGGAAAAGATGCTCTTATGAACTGGGGTTCTAAAGCAACTTTGAAGCATTTGTCAAAATTAAATATTACTGGGTATGAGGTACTTACAAAAAGTATTTCATTTGTAAACGAAAGTGTGAGTCTACTGCCTCACACTTTCTACCTTGTGGAATTTCTTCTCTGAGAATTTTCTGAAGTTTCTCAGCCCCTTGGAGAAATCCAGTGCACTGGGTTTCAGGTAGAGATCTATATATTCCACAATGTCCATCTCATTGTCCCTTGCCTCTTCTGAGATTTTTGCCACAAGGTATGGAATAATATTTTTTGCCTCCCAAATGGACAGATCGTACTTCCTGAAAACTTCGAAGATGTCCTCAGAAATTTCATCCATCTGGATCATTGTGTCCCTTGTCACAACATCTCTGGTATGGGTGGACTTACTCTCGCTGACCAAACTCTTTCCATCTTTTTCGGTTTCCTTTATCTCTTTTACTTCTGCCATTTTTTCACCTCCTTTGAGGCAATATAGTAATTCTAAACTTCTATAAAAACATATCGCAAATTAGGCTTATTGTTAATATATTTTTCTTATTAATTTAAACATCATATCATTGAAATTAACAGTAATGTTATTCCATACACACAAGTACCGGAATGGATCAAAGGATTACAAAGAAAACTTGCCCTAAGAAACCTCAATGAGGTCTTTTGGGGGCTTCTGGGTAAGAAGTTCAAATCCATCATTCTTAACCAAAACGTCGTCCTCTATCCTCACGCCTCCGTACCCGGGGATGTATATTCCTGGTTCTACTGTAACAGCCATGTCTTTTTTCAAATCAAAATCATAACCACCAAATGCTGGGTGATCGTGAACATCAAGACCTATTCCATGTCCAACACCATGCATTAGCATCCCCTTATAGGGAGAACTGTCTATAATTTCATATGATTTTGCATTGACATCCCTTCCATTTACCCCCTGTTTGATCATGTTCATGCTTGACTTCTGTGCATCAAACACTATGCTGTATATCTCTTTTTGTTTCTCCGTTGCTCTTCCAAACACTGAAGTTCTTGTTGTATCTGCATGATATCTTTCAAACGCTGCTCCGTAGTCAGTAAGGACAAAATCACCAGATTTTAATTTTCTATTTCCTGGAGAATGGTGTGGTTCAGATGCATTTGAACCAAAGCAAACAATCGTGCTGAATGAAGGCTCTGATGCACCATTTGACATCATTAGATATACCATATATGCTGAAAGTTCCGTTTCAGTCATACCTTCTTTCAGATGATTCATTGAAGCATCGTATATCTCACTGCTAATTCTGGCAGCTTCTCTCAGCTTTCTTATTTCAGTTTCATCCTTTATCATCCTTGCCTCCGCGATGTTCCTTGACACATCTACAAGCTCTGCATTTCCTGTTGTTTTCCTGACACTTTCAAACATGTTTACGGTTAGGGAATCTTTGTTAACACCTATTTTAGTTTGACCACGTAACTCCCTTTGAATCATATCATTCATCTGTGCTGAAGACTTTGCAACATGTACTTCATGGTCTGTTGACCTTGCTATCTGTTCCTCAAGTTCATATACGAACATCTGAATGTGATCTCTATCTGCAATAATTGATGAACCCTCGAACAACCCTCCGTTTACCTGTGAAAGGTAGAAAAAAGAACGGTCAATGGCATTCTCACCACCGTTCTTTATGAGAATCTTTTCAACTCCATCCAGATTTTTAAAAATATCCTTAACTGTCATAGATTACAATTATTCATTGTTTAATTTATTTTCCTAAATTAAGTATGCAGGTACACTAGTTCAGCAAATCATTTGCCTCACACCATGATATAATAACTTAAAATATACTATAAAAATATTATTATACTGAAGTACTGTATTTCATCAGGTTTTAAATGCGTCTACAGTCTGGTATGTTGGATAAATTCATTAAGAATACCATAAATAATAGAATTGCTGATAAGTTGAAGGATGAATATTATGTTTAATTGGGGCATTACCATTTAAAACGTAAAATTTCATTCTGGCAGAACTAACACCTATAAATGCATGACAATTCTTTCTATAGGAACCATCTTTAGTTTTTTTAGACCATCCTTAATTGTGATTCACAAACGACAGAATATACCAGGTTGAAATATATCTAAGAGTAGTGATGATAGGGTAGGCAGTGCACTGTTCTTCACCGGTGTATGGCACAACGTGTTCAACATGGGCAAGTCTTAGAATAGAGTCACACACTTCTGTTCCAAGAAAAATATTAATACAACGAGTTGTTCATATATATATATATGAACAACAAAAAGCTGACTTCTGTTTTAATTATCTCTGTGATGATATTCGCAGGAGCTATATCAATCACGGAATATTACAGGGATAACGGGAGTTCGCCAAATAACGCTGGTGTAACTGGGGTGTTTGGACCGTCTGTTAACATATCCTGCCCCAATACTTTAGAAGGTGACGGGTTTCATCTTTCCAACAATACGACAATAAATATTCAGTTGTACCTACCTGTTCCACAGGCAGTTCACAAAGGTCTGAACACAGTTGATATGTTAGGAATGAACAGGTATAACAACAGTGTTGAAGACCTTTTAATGAATATAACAATATACCCACTGAATGACACCTACACAAAATTCTTCCTGCCAATAACATTTGACCGTGTATCACATGAATGGAGTAATATCACGAAGCACTACACGGGAAATACCGATCTGTCTATGACTGTTGAGGCAATAAAGACAGTTACTCATGATAATGGTACTTTGTACATATACCAATATTACAACAATGTACCTTTTAATCCATTAAATGTACATATAGGAAAACTTTCAGCAGTTACAGAAGTTTCTGATTCATCAACAGGAGCTAGTATAAATGTGTTAAACAGGTGGTTCAATGGTAGTGATGTTAATGTGACACAATATTCACAGGTGGTTTATACACCTATTAATTTCAACGTAGGTCTTTCTTTTTCAGATAAGCCTTTAGAGATTGTACATGAAAAACATTCCGTTCCTAATATTTCTGTTTCCAATAACAACATGAAGAACGAACAGATGAATGCTTTGATAACGCCTGTAAAATGTGGGAACCCAATAGTCAAATATGAATGCAAGTACTACAATGTGACATCCAGCATCATAGAAAATGTAACTGACTTCCACGGCATGTTGCCACTATCAATTGCACACATAGGAAGGAATGCTGATAATGGAAAATCATTAGTGGACACAGGTAACACCATTTCCCTTTCTGATTCAATCATAAATTTAAGTTCTAATCAGGTATATGAAAGTTCATCAGGCCAGATCACCACTACCGTATCACCAAATCCTTCCGTTTCCAAAGTTTTTAGTTTTATAGGGGGTGGTTCAGCCACAGGGGCAAATGCTTATCCAACAGCAATGTGGAATTCTCTTGTCAAAAACTCTACAGAAGGCAAAGCACTGAACCATACAACAGTAGTAATAGGAATTCCTGGTGTTTCATACTACTTCGAAAGATATTCAACTTATACATATCTTCATAAAGAAAAACTGAAAATACTGGAGTGCCCAAATACAGGTTCTTATTCAATCAATGTTTTATCCAATAGCATACTTAAAACCACCTTTGATGGCAGGTACACAGTGGGGCAGATCACCAATATAAATACAACAAATGGCCTCCAGTTGAGTTATTCAAACCTGCCGATAAGCGCTGTGTGGGTAATACAGCACTACTTGAAAACTAAGACAGGATCATTTAATCTCAATGACAGCGGGCGAGGAGACACCTATTCCACAGCAACATTTTACGAACATTCAGCCGGATGGCTCAATGTATCAAGTGCCTACAAACAGGTATCGGACGGTCTTAAGATCTTCTCCGCCACATTGGGGCTTGAACTTGCTATAGTATCTGCAGAATCCGCTGCAAACGGCACAGATATGGATGCAACAGAACCGGCTGTCATACTTGCAGTGACATCCATAATAGCACATGTGATAGGACTCAGTGGAGATATACTAGGAGACATGTCCTCAGTTGGATCATTTTCCAATACTGGAAACGCACAGATCTTTTCATTTATATCGAATTCACCAGCACCGGGATCAAATTATACTGTGAATTATTTTGAATCAAATAATCCCATAGAACTGAATCTAAACGGACAAACATATTTCTTCCATGCACCTGACAACTTCTATAACGCAACTGAAATCACAACTGCATGATTTTTTATATTCATTCCGTTCATTAGCTCAACTTCACAATTAGTGGTTCCCAAAAGGTAAAAGGGAGTAACAGGAAATACAGTGAAATCTTAATTAGAGACTATTGTTCAGGAATTTCCTACTTGTTCATCACAACTTTTGCTTTGAGTCATCATAATAATAGGTTTCTACGCCCTTGATCCCGGTATCTACTCTGAATATAGAACCTCCGATATCTTTCGGATCAGCTGGTTGATTACTGGTGAGTTTTGCCGAACTAACAAAGAGTTCCGTCATGTTTTTACCGCCAAAAGTGCAGGATGTTACATTTGTTGCTGGAAAAATAATCTCACTCAGTTTCTTTCCTGTTGAGGGGTTCCATCTTGATATCCTGTGTCCTCCCCAGTGGGCAACCCATATCATTCCCTCTGTATCTATGTTCATCCCGTCTGGAAATCCTACTTCTGTGGTGAAATCTACAGCTATCCTTTCATTCGTGAGCTCACATTTATCATTGTATGTGTATGATCTAACCTTTCTGGTTGGAGTATCGATGTGATAGAACAGCATTCTATTCACATCCCATGCAAGTCCATTGGAAATGGTTTGTCCTCCAAGAACCTTTCTCAATTCTCCCGACTTTGTGTAGACATAGAGTGAGGCTACAGGCTCCTTCTCATTCATATCCATAGTTCCCGCCCAGTAGTTTCCATATGGATCCACCTTTCCATCATTGAACCTGTTATTTTCAAGAGAAGTTTCAGTCTCCATAAGTACCTTTTCCTTACCAGTTGAAGGATCGATGGATGTAAACCTGTGGCCAATTGTTGCATACATCTTTCCTGATCGAGAGGGAACAAGAGAAGATACCATACCGTCTGTCTTCACAGTTTCTATCTTTCCAGTTGAAAGTTCAAAGGATCTAAAATGATGACCCTTAATATCTACCCAGTAAACTTTGTTATTTCTCCTGTCCCATGTTGGCCCTTCGCCAAGTATCTCAGTTTGCTTTGAAATAATTTCAATGTCTTCCATAAATCCTTAAGACTTCACTTCATAAAACATCTGCGATTGAAATATAAATCAAAAAATTTTTAATATAATTTTAGGCCAACTAGACCGGTCATATGCCAGTCTATTTTCAAATGCTAATGTTGTTGTTAATACATCTGTATATATGAATACTCATAATAGTACGTTTTAATACATACAAATGTATACAGTATTTCTTCAGAAGTAATTGGATTTCTGCTTTCCTCTTAGGATAATAAAAAGAGTACTTTAGGTCTTAATTATGGATCATGTGGTATTGTCTCCACTCCAGGACGGACCCTGAACACCACTGGCGGCCTTTTCCACAAGTTCAATTTCTTCCGGCGTCATTTTCCAGCCCATAGACCCTGCATTTTCCTTCACATGGTCAGGATTAGATGCCCTAGGAATGGGGTACACAAAGTCATATTTACTGAAAAACCAGTTGAGGGCAATTTGAGGCATGGTCTTCTTTCCATGATTCTTTTCAATTTCACTCAACACTTCCTTTCCCATAGATGATTCAGAGGTGAGCATTCCGTGGGCAAGTGGATAATATGCAAGTATGGCAATACTGTTTTCCCTGCAGTACGGAACCAAATCTTTTTCTATATTTCTGTGGGCAACGTTGAAGTTCATCTGTGTTGACTTGATCTCATATTTTTTCATGAATGAGACCGCCTCCTTTGTTTGCTCAAGATTGAAATTGCTTATTCCTATGTGCCTAATCTTTCCCTCATCCTTAAGATGTTCCAGTCCTCTCAAAGCCTCCTTAACCTTATCGGCACTTGAATGCATATGAAGCTGGTACAAATCTATATAATCTGTCTGCAGTTTTCTCAGGCTCCTCTCACATGATTTGATAACTCCATCATATGAATAATGCAGTGGAAATACCTTGGTCGCTATAAAAAGTTCATCTCTTTTTCTTCCCTTCATAGATC
>JAKBQK010000137.1 GCA_021835265.1 Thermoplasmata archaeon | reverse complement strand
TATGTGGGACCGGAGGTAAGATGCAGCGAATGTGGCTCTCCAATGAAGGATTCCGGGACATATGAAAAAATCAAGGTTGATCTATCAAAGATATGGAATTCAGCGCTGGATAATCTCGGGGTTAGTCCAAATGATCTAAAGGAATTCAAGGGCGTAAAGAAGGTAATGTCAAAGGGAAAGCATGTGGAACCACTGGAAAAGGGAATACTACGCTCGCTGAATAATGTATCAGTGAATAAGGATGGAACATGCAGGTATGATATGAGCGACGTACCAATAACACATTTCAAGTCCTCTGAAATTTTCCTTCCTGAGGAGAAGGCAAGGGAGATCGGGTATGAACCAGGAATGAACGAACTATTCACGCAGGATATCATAATACCGATGGACTGTGCAAGATATCTTTTAAATGTCTCAAAATATGTTGATGACTTACTGGAAAAGTATTATAAAATGGATAAGTTCTATAATTGCAGGGATGAAAGTGATCTTATAGGACATATTGTCATAGGACTTGCTCCGCACACTTCAGGTGGTATAGCCGGAAGAATTATAGGTTTCTCAAGGGTGAACGGGGGATATGCACATCCGTTTTATCACGCTGCAAAGAGGAGGAACTGTGATGGTGATGAGGATTCTGTAATGCTCCTGATGGATGGACTTCTCAATTTTTCTAAAGATTTCCTTCCTTCAACAACCGGGGGTCTAATGGATGCTCCACTTGTAATGACTCTTTTGCTGAGACCTGATGAGGTTGACAAGGAGGCCCTGAATGTGGACTCACAATCAGAATATCCACTTGAATTTTATGAGGCAACACTGAAGAGGATTAAGCCGGCAGAGATAGAAGAAATGATGAAACCTGTGAAGTATATGGTAGAAAAAACAGGGTCTGCCAGGGGAATGGACTTTCAATTCAGTACAAAAGATCTCAATTCAGGGGTTTTATTATCATCATATAAAACTCTTGAAACAATGTCAGAAAAGATTGAGAAGCAACTCAACCTAGCAAAAATCATAAGGGCAGTTGATCAGGACGATGTAGCATCCAGACTTATAAATTCACACTTCCTTCCGGATATGTTTGGAAATTACAGGGGCTTCTTCTCTCAGGAAATGCGCTGCACAAAATGCAATGCAAAATACAGGAGAATTCCACTTTCAGGAAAATGCCAGAAATGCGGAAATGATAACTTGATCCTCACCATACACAGAGGAGGAATAGTGAAATACATGGAAGAAACTAGAAAATTAATGAAGAATTTCAACCTGCCACCTGCACAGATGTACAGGATAGAGAATATTTTCAGGTCAATAGACACATCATTCAACAGTACCGAGGATATTCAGAGGGTCGAAACACACATTGAAAATCCACTGGATAATTACGGTGAAATTGAGGAGGAGATTCTGGAATGAAAGGGGCACTTTTTGTAGCCGGACCAGCAGGAACAGGCAAGTCAACGTTCTGTGCTTCATTCAAGGACTGGCTAACAACCAACAACATGGATGCAGCCATTGTGAATCTGGACCCTGGGTCAGAATTCATTCCATATGAAAGTGATATAGATATAAGAGAATGGATCTCCATAAGCGACATAATGAGCGAATTCAACCTGGGACCAAACGGTGCCCAGATCGTGGCTTCAGATCTCATAATAGAAAATGTAGATAGAATAAAGGCACTTCTGGATGAACTCACTGACTACTATGTAATCTTCGACACACCGGGACAAATAGAACTCTTTACCCTGAGATCTTCAAGTTCAATGATAGTGGACTCTCTTGGGGGCAAGAAATCCATGCTGGCATTCATTGGAGATTCTATCATATCATCAATCCCATCCGGATATATATCGCAGAAACTTATGTACGCATCAGTAATGACAAGGTTCTTCAAACCAACACTGTATATAATGAATAAATCAGATATTCTTCAGGATGATCAGCTTGAAACGATTTCGCAGTGGGATGAGTCTGTTGACAACCTAATGGACAGTCTGATGGAGGAAAAGGTAGATCTTAGAAAGGACTTCTTCTACAACGTGATGAATTCTTTTGATGAAAGCGGTCTAAGCAGTAAGATGATACCTGTGTCTTCAAAGAACATGTTCGGAATGGAAGACGTTTATTCTGCCATGTCGCTCTTCCTTTCAGGAGGGGAAGATGAGGACACTATGTATAAAGATGATTGAAGGAAGACATTTCAAAACTTCCAATTTCGTCAAAATTTATCCATTATCATTTCATATCTTTTGAGAAATTTTATGGAAAATTATCTGGTAAACATTGAGAAAGTTTAAGTAAATAGTTTACCTATTAGAATGTGGCATCATATGAAACTGTCCGATGAAAAAATACTGAGAGGATTGCTCAGTATATACCTCTTAAGGGAAATGTGCATTAAACCACGTTACGGATACGAACTAAACAGGGAAGTTACGGAAAAAATAGGAGTGGAACTTCCAAAGGGTACAGTTTATGTTTTGCTCAAAAACCTTAAAAATAAGGGGCTTATAGAAAATGAAGGATCCTGTGAAGAGGATCATCAAAAGGCAGTAATATACAGGATAACAGATAAGGGACATGAGTTCGTAAAATCCCATTATCAGGCTCTGAGACTTGCCAGAGGCATGATAGATGATATCCTTATGACAATTGATAATAATTTATGACTAAGTTATTTATCCTTATTTGTAATCACTAATTATGAGCATTAAAGTTTTAACAGCACCTGGACCAGTTTGTTTTCCACTGCTTGCAGTTGACAGTAAGGATATAGATGTAAAATTTGGAAAGGATGGGAATGCTGACATAATCCTGGATTCCTCAATCTCACTCATTAAGAGAAAGTTGCCAATTCATATGGTATTATTAAGTGGATTATCGATGGTTAGCCCAGATTTCAATGGAACAACAGCAATATTGAGAAAGGGTGGAGCAAGTGATGTTTTATCAAAAATTATTGTGAGGAACGAATCCTTGCCAGTAGACTTTGTTTATGGAGAGAATATGGAAGAAATTAAAGCACTGTTGAATAAGGGTAAGGCAACTTCAGCAGTAGTTATGTCCATGAGTGGAATGAAAGGTATTACACTGGAGGAAAGGGCTAAGAAAGCTGGGATCTATGTCCCAGGAAGCTGTTCAGCCTCATTTGAGGATAGGAGCACTCTAAACGATTTCAGGACCATTTACAACCAGGGACTGGAGGAGTTTAATAAAAATCCGGAAAAGGCTGCAGAGACAGTTTCAAAAAAATTACCGAATAAATTTCCTCTTGAGTTCATAATTGGCACCATGAAATCCATGAAGCCAATACTGGAAAAACCTCAAGATTACAGCAAGCTGGAAGGGGCAGTACTTAATGCCTGAAAATTCAAACACAGATAGGCAAATAGATCATAGGACAGTAATCGTAATCATAGCGGTCATCCTTTCGATGACCTTTGCCATCAGGTCCAGTAACAATATGTACGTTACATCTGTACCTCTTCTGGCAAGGTACTACTTTTTCTATTCCAACGTCGAAATAGGTCTTCTGGCTTCAGCTGCATCCCTGACTACCTTTATAATGAGTACATTCATCAATGCAAGAGCTGAGTCCAAAACAAGAAGGAAAATTTTCATTATTTCGTCAATAATATATGCAGTTACTTTTCCGCTCTTCTATATATCAACTCCCTTCACAATATGGATAATTCTGCCAGTTGCATCTTTCACACTGGGTTCCATAATGCCCAATATTATCACATCAGCGTCTCTTTTTAAGGATAAACGACAGAGGGAAAGAATCCTTTCCATTTACACACTCACTCTCAGTCTTTCATTAATACTTGGACCGTATATTGAAAGTGAACTGCTCCACTACGTATCATTCCAAGAATCATTCCTTGTATTCTCTATTTTACCGGCCGTAGGAATGATCGATTCATTCTTCATAAAATTTCCAGATGAGATGGGTGTCAGGAGAAGAGGATTTGATATAACAGTACTAAAGGATAAGGGATTTCAATCATCACTTCTCAACATCCTTGCCTATAACATCCCCTTTGCCTTTCTCACCACGTATGGTGGGCTCTTCGGCATATCTGACTTCAATATAAACATCTCTACGGTCAATCTGACATTCAGCCTTTTCTTTCTAACATCATTCATATCAAGACTTGTATTTTCTGTGAGGGTACCAGAAAGATTGCCAAGATTGATGTTTTCAGCGGTTATCCTTTCCGCCATAGGATTGCTTGTACTTGGAACAGCAAAATCCTATGATTATTTTATGTTAGCATTCCTGATCCTCGGCATCCCCCATGGACTTACATATCCACTTTCTGTAATGTCCATAACAAGGAGTTTTCCAGAAAACAGGAGAAATATGGCTAACAGTTATTTCTTTTCCATAATGATGGCCATTGGTACAGTAATGCCATTCATATCTGGTGAGGTAATAAAAATAGTAGGATACAGAAACGCATTCCTCGTGGTCATACCTGTCATATTTGTAATTCTGGCAACTCTGTACATTGTACTCAAGGCTAAGGAGCGAGAAGAATCAACCTCAACAATGGAAAAAACATAATCATCGGGGTCTTATCTTCCGGTAAAATTTCGGTGATAATAATTCTTAAAAAACAATTATTTAAACGTTATCGATACAATTTTTAAACCAGTAAATAATATTGATCTGGTGAAAAAATGGTAGAAAAATGGGAAAAGAAAAATCAATTCAAGCCAAAGGGACTGGATGGTATATCAGATCAGCAAATAGAATATCACTTTGAGACGCATTATAATGGGTACGTCACAAAGTTGAATGAGATTTGGGAAAAACTTCCAAATGCAGACAGAAGCAAGGCAAACCAGAATTACAGCGAATTCAGGGAACTTAAGCTGGAAGAAACCTTCAATTATGATGGTTCGCTTCTTCACGAGATATATTTCGAGTCACTGAAAAAGGATGGTCTCAAGAATCTATCTGAAGAACTGAAAAAGAAGATCTCAGAAGATTTCGGAAGCTATGAGAAATGGGTTGAGGACTTTAAGGCTACTGGTACTGCATTCAGGGGATGGGCACTTCTTGTATATGATCTGAACACCGGAAAGCTGAGAAACATTGGTGCTGATGTACACAACACAAATGGAATATGGAATGCCATAGTCGTCATGGCTCTAGATGTCTACGAACACGCATATTACGTAGACTACGGGGCAAAGAGGGCACCATATCTGGACGCATTCATGAAGAATGTAGACTGGGCATCAGTGAACAAGAGATTCGAAAAGGCTCACAAGGCATATCTCGCATTCAAATAAACCCTCATTTTTCATTTTAATTTACAACCATAATTTTTTAAAAGTGGTAATTCGGTCTATAAAATTTGTGAAATCATACTTAAGAAATAAGAGCATATCTGCGAAATTATGTAATTTTAAAAATGCAGAATTGAAGGCACAGATAGTTATTTAGAGATTTTTAATTTAATGTCGTTACAAACTAAATACAATAAGCATAAAAGTGGAATAATTATTTGATCTAAAGTTAATTTAAATCATGATTTTGCGCCCTTCCTCATCTTTCTGGTAATAGTCTCAGAGTTTTTCCAGTCCTCCTTGAACTTGTTATTGAATATCTTCTTCATCCCGTATTTCTTCACCATGATCCCTACTTCCCTGTTTTTCAGTAGACTTGTGGATGAGAAATTCTGTGAACCAATGAACACGAACTTTCCTGTATGGATCATCTTGGCGTGCATATAGAGTTTTTCAGCAGGCATTACCCTAATTTTTGCACCATTCTTCATGAGTTCATCTGCGTTATTCATGTCCTCATCGGAAATGCTTGAAGGAAGTATCATCCTTAATTTCTTTCCCTTGGTCTTCAGGGTGTCAAGAATTACCCTGTCATTACCAAGTTCTTCTGTTTCTATGAATAGCTTCTTTCCGTCCCTGAGTATTCCAAGGATCCTGTTCTCAGAGTCTGGTGAAACAATCAGATCCTTTCTATCAACCTCACCTGCTCTTTCTCCCTTCCAGTCTGATTCAAATATACTTGCAAGGGATTTTAGAACCTTTCTTTCATCGCCTATTACAAAGTACTCCCTGTTGCTCTTGAATGCTGCATCTGTCAGATTCATTGTTCCTATTAGGAACCTCTTTTCATTGTACATGTATTTCGCATGATCAAAAACGTCAGTATTATCAAATCTTGAAGGAGAAAGATTAACCTGTGCGCCTGTCCTTCTGAGTGCTTCAAGGCTGGAATGACTGCTTCCCTCATATGGCTCGCCATCAATTATTATCTGAACGTTTACCTTATGGGATACCCTGTCCTCGATTGCCTTCATGAATTCAGGATCGTCAATGAGATAGTAGTTCAGGTGCAGGAACTTTTGGCTTTCCCTTATGATCTCAAGTACAGGATTCTTTCCATCTTCGGGTTCAGTATGAATGTTCATATAGGGGACTAATAGCGTCTACCTTTTAAAAGTTAGCAGTAAACCTTTTAAGGGAATATCAAGGCAATATTCAAAAGAAATAGAACTGAATAGAAAGACTAATTCACATAAATGCAGTACAGAGTCAACAAGGATAACATGACTGGTAGCAATATAACAGCACAGAAAGTATGGTTCACAGAACTGGAAGATCTAATTAATTCCAAATTCAGGGACGAGGTGAATGAAAGAGTTAAGGAATTCGAATCATTCAGAAAGAAGGATGGACCAGAGATTTTTTTTGAGCTATGCTACTGCTTCCTGACAGCCAATACTTCTGCAGAATTAGGCATAAAGATGCAGAGAGAGCTGGGAGTACAGCCATTCATAGAGGATAGTACAGAAGTTTTAACTGCTAAATTAAAAAATGCGCATTATAGATTCTACAATACGAGGGGTAAATTTATTTCGGAGAACAGATGGATAATACCTGAACTACCTGTACTGTTGAATCATCCCGATCCATGGGTCGCAAGAGAGTTCATTGTGGAAAATGTTAAGGGAATAGGGTATAAGGAATCATCTCATTTTCTAAGGAACACTGGTGTTTTTGACTTTGCAATACTTGATAAGCATATCATAAGAATGCTGGACGGGGAATTTGCAAGATCAGGTAAGGCCCTGAATAGAAAGCTTTACATGAAGTATGAACAGCAGGTGATTCAGATTTCAGAACAGCTTGGGCTAAAGCCAGGTGTACTGGACCTTTACATGTGGAAGATGGCAACTGGAAAGCTAATAAAATAATCTAATTAGATTGAATGTAACAATCAAAAAACACAAAAAAATATCTAATTTGGTGCAATTGTAAAGCATGGGAAAACTGGGAAATAAATTTATCAAATATCTTATAAATGGAACACCGCTTGCTTCCGTGGTAACTCTTGCCGGAAGTTTGTATATTCGTATTTCCACCTCTACATTAAAAGGATCCATTTCACCCTATACTGCAAACAGGATCATTTCACCGTATACGTCAACTTCTGGTCCATATGGCCTTAGCTCAT
>JAKBQK010000475.1 GCA_021835265.1 Thermoplasmata archaeon | reverse complement strand
ATTAAGGGCCATTCCTTACGGTCTTTGGTTACCGCGAGTACGAAGTAAGGACAAAGAAGGGATCAACATTTTATATCATTTCAAAGGAGCATTTGAAAGAAGAGGGTTGGTTAACGGTTTTTAGAATTTATCCCTTTATTTATTATTATGAATCAGTGATTGATGTAACCTAAAATTATAATAATTAATTTTAATTTTGAATTTTTTCATATTGGTCAACTATAATATTCTCAATTGTTCCATCAGTCTTAACACGTGATCCATATTTTCCTACTAATATAAGATAAATGTCTTTACCCGTCAGGTTTTTGCACTTTAGCCTATTTTTATTATCAATCTGTAGTTTCTTGTTCGCAAAGAATTGGTCATTCAGCTTAGTAATATAGTTAGAATCAATCCTGAAGTTCTCCTTGTTAATATTAAAATAAACAACATGAACAGCAGCTGTGGCTTTTTCCAGATAGTCGTGCAATAGTTTTGGTTCATCTAAAATGTTGTTTATAGGACTGCTTGGATGTTTTAATCTCTCTTTCATTGCGGTCCTGGAGAGACATACGGAGGAGAAGTGATTAGAATTAAATATAAAAACGGGATCATTTCCATCTTGACTAAAAACAATGAAGTCTGGTTCTGATACCGTAAGTATTATAATATCCTCTTCGAACTTTTTTATTTCGTTGCTCTTAGATCCTATTAAGATTGCATTTCTAAATTTATTTCCCGTGGCAAGAGCGACAGTACCAATTTTTTTTACTAATATAACTCCTTTAAAGCTCACTGCATATCCAACTATACCGTTATTACTTTTTTTTCTTTTATTTCCTCTCTCGTTTTTTGCATTATCGGCAGGCTCTGAAAGTTCTACTATCAAGCGTTTTAGTTCATCAGGGAAATCCTCGTCATTCAGGATGGCCACATTCCCCTCTGTGATTTGTTGCTCAAATTTGTAGTTAGGTTTGACATTCTTCTCTTCTTCTGATGTATCCTTTAGCATGGCCCTTAATTTTTCTAGTAGTTTCTCTTTACCTCCACCACTCATTACAATGTCCTTGGTAATATAGAAAATCAGTTCCTTGCCATCCTTATTCTTTTTCTTTTGTCGGTATATATAGCGCATTCCGAAATCCTTGGGCTCTGTTTTATCAGCAAGATTGGCAATTTCCTTAATTTTCTTTTTGTATCCTTCGCTACTATCCAACATACTTTTAACCTCTTTTGTTTCATTATCTTCTTCAATTATTTTGTTAATTTTCTATATTGCTATCGTTTGAATTCTCATCTAAAGGCTGTTCTTCGATGGTTCTTATCGTGTCTATAACTGGAGTATGAATATTTTGTGTTGTGGTGAACCTTATTACCTTTAAATTCTTTGTATCCGTATTTTTTGCACAATGACCTTGCACATACTCCATTTTAAATCCATGTCCCTTCCTCCTCGTGTGGGAATTCACCCAATGGTAGCCTTCTGGGCACATATGATTCCTATCCATTTCTCCGTTTCTTTTCGAGTACATTTTTTTTCTTTCCATATTATTTCCTCACTGTTTTTTCTTTCCTATATCGTGTTGATTCCCGACCCATATGCTCTCTTTAATTCGAAAGAGTCCAGTAGTTTCATCGCAAGAACGGGTTCTCACTATCTCAACACTACTGTCATACATAAATGATGGGGCTTTAAACTCTTGAACGAGCTTGTGATCATCATAATTAAAATGCAAAATTAAGTTGGATAGAATTAGAATATACCCTCTTTGTATAATGAATAGGGGCATTGTATTACATGCCTCCAGTACGGGCTTTTCTGTTCCATTTCCTTTCATCATCATAACATTACCGGGATATAGTCTTTGAATACTTATTGTGCCATCTTTTGATTTATCCGTTTTACTCGTAATATTTTGTTTAACTTCCTCTACCTTTCTTCTTGTTTTTATAAAGTCAATAAACTTTTTTGCATAGTCAATAAGACTGATATTTCCTTCTATTATACCTACATATTCAAGATATCTTAGTATTATGTTTGGATCAAAGCTGCTGCCCCTATTGACTTCAGAGAACTTACTGTCAAAATTTTCAAAGAAATAATTTGAGAGATCGCTATTTATATCGTCCGGTCTCATCATTCCAGTCTCACTCCGCAGTGCTTGCAAAATACTGCATCTGATTCGTTGCTTGTGTGGCAATTCATACATACTTTTGATTTCTCCTTATAGTGCATCATCATCTTCTGCACATGAGGATAGGTCCATGCCGCCTTTACGTGCCAGCAATCATATGAATTGTCATGCTCGCACCATAATCTGAATTCACCGTTTCCATTCCTTTTAACATAGATATTGAATATCCTTGAAGGCTTGCCCGGCTTCACTTCCTCGACGGTGATGTGATCGTCCATTACATTGATGTGAAATAGCATAGTCAAATTCTTGGCCTTTTCTGCCTCCTCATCGGAGAGCTCGACATCTATTTCACCCATTGAGGAATTCACAAGCTCCTCAGTCTTTTTGAGCTGCTCTGCAACAAGTTTACCCTTTGATGTAAGGGAAATGTAAAAGGTTCTTCTCACTATCTTTTCTTCTCGGATATTAATCAATCCCTTCTCAGAAAGTTCATTCAAATATCTGTCTAAGGAATATGTGTTTGAAACCAAGGCTAGTAGTGATGTCTTAACAACTTCTTTATTCTCAGAATAAAGCCTATTTAAAATCCTGTTAGCTCTATCAGATATTATTCCATCCCCTTCTGCCAATAAGCAGTAATGATCTGGTTTCTGTATTAAATTGTGTATTATTATGTATTGCATGTTGTAGAATATGAAAGGGATCATTGAGTAACCGTTGCTCGTATAATGAGTATTTTCTCTCATTTACTCATTTTTTTCCTTTATAGAAACATTTTAGGGATATCCAGTATGAACGGAAATATGGCACGAACAAAAAAACTAAAATATACGGATGAAAGAAAGCGGAATCAAATCGAATCAGAGCAGATAAACTCCTGCGCTGTCATAAACAAGCAATGTACTTCACACAGATCTAATGGAAAGGAAGGAATGAAACTATGAATAAGTTTGACCTGGAATTCCTCAACGGATATATCAAGAGCAGCCTTAGGCTTGCAAGGAAGATCAAGAATGCAAAATCACTGGAGGAAGCCAAGAATTTTGCTTATCAAATTGAAGAAAGGGCAATGCAAAAGTTAGAAGAGACATTGGGAGATCTGTGAGATTTATGATGTACATTAAGTCAAATGAAAATAATTTAGTAGTTCTAAGAAATAGGAGCTTAACATGGAGAGCATAATTAACAAGTCTAATTTCTCCATTTCCGAAACAGATTTGGGAATAATCACAGAAGCCATAAAGAAGGAACTTTGTTTTGGTTCTATCACCCAAACCGGTTCAACCATCTATTATAAAAGCAAATTTTTGGATTTTTCTAATGATGAGATCGTGCTTAAAATTGATTTAATGGGCAATCAGATAAAAATAAGCGATGATAACAGAACTATCCTAAGTCTTCTATCATCAGGGTTTGACCCTTTATCTACAAAGAGGAAGAAATATCTAATAGATAGCCTGGTTGGAGGATGTGGTGTGGAAATCGAAAAATATGGAGAAGTTTTTACCACATCCGAAAATATAAGCGAAGTAGGTGAAAAAGTCTTTTGGATGATTCACGCAATACAGCGATTAACAGAGGCGGTAATTGTTGGAAAGATGTATAAACCGCCATCTTTCAAAAGAGATGTTTCATCTTATCTGACAGAAAACAAAAGAGATTTTATAGAAAACCCTTACTATAACATCAGTTCCAAATTAAAAGCAAGAATTGATTTTGGGGCAGAATTAGATGGAAATGAGATAATATGCAGAGCACTGAGTTATACGAACATCCCTGAGGCAGTAACCTTTTCTGAAAAATTTGTTTATGAGATTGGAATTATACAGGATAACTATAGAAAAGGTAAACGCAGCAAAGCAGTAGTACCTATAGCTGTCATAGATGATTCGGTTATGATTTCGGAAAATGAACCTGTTTTTAACGATGAGGTTTTGCATCTTATGGATTCAGTCAAGATAATTCCATGGTCAGAGAAGACATCTTTGCTGGAGTTTTTTCCCTCTCTAGAATAATCTTCTCTGTTCTACTATCCTTGGAAGGTTACCTGTGAGCGTAATTTTACACTCGCTGGCAAAAGTTCTAATTATGCTCTGAAGGGAGGTTATATCAATATCATTAGGCACATACGCACAGCCATCCTTCACGCGATCCAAATATCTGTGCTTATGAATTCCGCTAAATATATCCGAATTCCCGCAGGATTTGGAATTTCTGTGGTTATATATTTTTTCTTTGACAAGCGGCACTTCTAACCTCCTTAGACATGCATTCTCATAAGTTTCACTGAAAGATATTCTTATTTCATTATTTTCAACATAGTTTATCTGAAGCTTAAGTTTACCTTTGTACCCTGTAAGTTGAATGTCCCAATCAACCTGGAAAACATTTCCTTTTCTTCTTTCCAAAAATGTTCCTACATTCATTTTATCGGCTTCCATGATTTTATTAGCAGAAAATTCATCCATTCACATCACCCTACAGCGTGCTCCCTTTTCCATTTCTCTATGGCTTTTCTTATGGCCTCGTTGGTATATTCCTGAACCGTTGTGTATGTCTTGTCCTTTTTGATTATCTTTTCTATTTCAGACACAATTCCCTCAGGTAATGTAATTCGAAATTCCTCAAGGTGAGCAAGGTTTTCAGCAACAGCTCTACCTTTTGGTGTAAGATTGATATGGATAACCTTTCTCCCCATAAGTTTAATTTCAACGTTAATAAACCCTTCCTCTTCCAATCTTCTCAAGACCCTGCTGAGTGAATCTGAAGAACTAATAATTTCGAGAAGGTCTGTCTTCTTAATTTCTCCTCTTTTCAGTAAGAATACAAGAATTTCCCCTGCATGCCTATCTTCTAAAACCGTTACCATAAATCAGATTGAATAATCGTGAATGGTGAATATAATATTCTATCGTACCAATTACCCGAATAGGTAATCGATAATTATATAACCTAATATCGTTTACCATATTTGGTAGTAGAATATGGCAACAATAACTATTAAGGTAACAACAGCCGGAAGGGGTCAAATACCTCATGATATTCGTGAGAAGCTGAATATTCGTGAAGGGGACACTCTTATCGTTGAAATAAAAGACATCCTGAAAAGCAATGAACCAGAGGATCAAGATAAGAAGATGGAGGTTCCTGCATGAACAAGGAAACCGCCCATGATCAGGGCTTTACTTTGGATTTCTCAAGTTCCTTCCTAAGAAGATCATTTACGAGTTCCGAAACAGACCTGTATCCTAACTCTGGATGTTCTTTTACCAATTTTTCAATCTCTTCAAAGAGAGGCTTTGGTATTCTCGCTGAGCTGTACTGTGGCATAGAGGAGATATATATGCACAAGAATAAGAATTTAGGTGTTACATATATGTGGCAATTCTTAAATAATAGAGGGCAATCAGTACATATATGCAACACAGAGGTGGCATTATGAATTGGGCAACTGTCAGAATCCCACAGAATTTATTTGACGAAGTGAACGGAAAATTGACAGAGCTCAATGCGACTTCCGTCTCCGAGATAACACGGAGAGTACTGGTAGAATATTTAGAAAGAGTTGAAAGCAAGGAGGTTCCTGCATGAATGTAAACAAAACAGTTCGTGGTTCTCTGGCCTTAATAAGAGCCATATTTTCTAGAAAAGTTGGGTTTTGGACTCTTCTGGCGATTTGTGCATCAGTACCCGGCACACTTGCGTTCTGGTTTATTTCAAGAAGTAGTTTAATGGGCGTATCAGAATTTTTTATCGCTCTTTTCCTTTTTGCATCTTTATTCTTTATTATTGCTGTACCGCGCATAGAGTCCGAGCATGTCCAGAGGGGGAGGTGTTGAATGAAACTATCAGAACTCGATAAGCAGATTTCTATCTTCCCGGAGCGGTCATTTTCATCATCGTCAGATTTCTTCACCTATAGCCCGTCGATGAGGAAATGGCAATGCAATCTGTGTGGAGCGCTGGTAGTAACTCATCATGGCTCAAGATGGGCACATCTCCATAACAAGCATCCTGAGAAGATGAGAAAGGAGGTCCCAGCATGAATAAACTCCAGGAGTTGTCTGGAAGGCTGCATTCAGCGAGAGAGTATGTGGGAAACAGTAGGAGAATGAGAATGTTGGTCTTCGTTACTGGTATAATAATGGGTGTCATGGAGGCAATTCTTATTGATATTTTGCTCATCTTCCTTCATCTTTACGTTGCGTTATTAATTTTAATACTTGTATCTCAGTTACTTGGTTTCGGATATGTGAATGCAGCTGTGCTTTTCAAAAGGATGGGGTTGTTGAAATGAACAAAACGGGAATCTCATGGACTGACCTGACGTGGAACCCAGTATCCGGATGCAGCAAAGTCAGCCCAGGATGTCAGCATTGTTATGCAGAGGCTTGGTCGACTAGATGGAAAAGATCATTTGATGTCAAGCTACACGCTGAAAAGCTTAAGGAAGTGAAGAAAATCCCAGCAGGAAGCAAGGTCTTTGTTAACTCGATGAGTGATCTCTTTCATCCAAAAGTTCCCAATGAATTTATCAATGAAGTGTTTGACGCAATCCGCTCAAGGCCAGATGTCATATTTCAGATTCTGACCAAGAGACCAGAAGAGATACATCTCAGGATGTCTAAAATCAAAAAGATTCCGGACAATGTATGGCTTGGGGTTTCTGTGGAAATGAGAATGTATTTGGAGAGAATGGATGAGCTGGTTGCTACTGGCTGGAAATATGGGGAATACGGAGGGCATCATGGAATTAAGTTTGTTTCCTTTGAACCACTGTTAGGAGACATTGGTCTTGTGAAGTTTGATTTCAAATTGACTGAATCAATATCTTGGATCATTATTGGCGGTGAATCAGGACCTCATCACCGCCCAATGTACGTAGAATGGGCACGCAACCTCATAAAACAGGCTAAGAACCAGCACGTGGCTGTATGGATGAAGCAACTTGGTGGCATCAGACCCGGTGGCGATCTTGATGATTTTCCAGAGGATTTGAGAATAAGGGAATTTCCAGACTTGGGGAGGTCTTGCAATGAATAACCAAAGTAGACGGAGATCTTTAGCTTTTGCAATTCTTCTTTCTTTGCTCGTAAACGCTTTTGCCTATCTAATTGGCATCGTCTATAATCATATTTCTCAATCTATACCGGCTCCCAATCCCTATTTGATAGGCGGCCTTTCATTCCCTTTGCTGGTAATGATCTTTTTCCTGTTTCTATCCTATTACAGGGAATACATTTCACGATTTTCTTTGAGGACGGGAATCCCACATAAAATAGGCTCCGAGGAGAACAAGAGCGGAAACGACAACATAGAAGACAATGTCAAGGGAGGTGAAATCTATGGAAATAAGCCATGAGACAATCCAGTATCCTGA
>JAKBQK010000161.1 GCA_021835265.1 Thermoplasmata archaeon | reverse complement strand
GGACGTTTCACTTTCAATTTCTTAAGTGTTTCGAATTCACTCCAATATCCAAGTTTAGAATTTTTTGCAACTGGTCTCTCAATTTCGAAGATGTTATTTGAAGAATGATATGAGGAAAACAGTTCACTGTTAGGAGGTATTCGAAGATAAACGTAGTCTCCTCTGGTTTCTTCTAGCACGTCTTTGACATTTTGGTTGTGACCCAACTTTTCCCCACATATTATTAAGAAATATATCTGGCAACCAAACAATTCTTCAAGAAGTCGCTTTTTGTAATGAAATTTATACTTTTGTTCCTTAATGTATTTTCTACTTTTCTTTACTTCACAATAAACTATATCCCCAAAACTATCGAAAAGTATTAGATCATACTCACCCAGACTCCTATAATCACCTCTGATTGCTATTCTTTTATCATAGTCATAAAACAAACCGTCACTACTGGAGATGTTCACCACTTCACTAGGGGGTTTGTGTACGTCGAAACCCTTAGCCACTACATATCTTACATAAGAAGAAGTTGTGGCGAATTCAAGTGCCAGTTCATAGATCAAGAATTCATACCAAACGCCGATTCCTGGAGGGTCACCCATAATGCATTTCTGTCGTTGCTTTTCTGGCAGGTGTAAAAACGCGTTCCTAATGACCTTGTCAGAAAGATGGCTCGACTCGATGAATTCTTTCAATTTTGCACTCAACCCGGTGTCTACTTGCGAATCAGCCAGGTATTTCCCCCCCGGGCTGGTAAAGGTAGAAATTGGATTCGTGCTGAAATGTGCACAAAGATAGCAATTGGATTGGAATAATTTATGTTAAATATTAAATGTTTCATTTAATAATTATCCTTAACTGCCCAATTCTATTTACTCTAAAAAGGGTAAATTTTACATTGTTCTTGTCATAACAGAAGGGATGTGCCACAAATACATCGGCTTAAGAGGGAAAATGTAACTCCCTCATATCCTAACAAGCCTTAGTTGTTTAATCTCAACTTACATGCCATTATCGGCAAGATTCTCATGTCCGATTTATTCAAGCTCCGCATCTATTAACTGATCTTCCTGCCTTTGCTAAAAAAATTGATAAAGTTACCAAAAAAAGATCCTTGAAGGAGCTCCAATGAAAAATAAAACATTCAGAAAAACATGGAATCCCGGTTTGTGTTTTTTTATCCTGACAAGTCATCGCATTTTTGACTGAGTCAGAACGATACCACGGTGACACAATATGAGCATCACCTGAACATACCGTTTGAAGATGGTAAAGAGATAAGGAAATGGCTTGATGTAACAGTTTAGTATTGATCTACATGAAATAAGGTTTGGCTAGTTTCCGAAATAGACAACTTCTGTCCAAAATATCCATTTTTCTCAAACACACCAAAGATGAAAAGATACCGTGGTGAGATAACACGATTATATTCACAAGGAAATTAAATGAATAGAATTCTTGTGAAATATTGACTCTGTCAACACAAGATCCCTACGGAACTATGACGATAAGTACTTACAAAATCTCATGGGCACTGAGTGGATCACGAAGAGAAAAACGGAAAGCCGTTGCATGAAAAATAGGTAAAATCCCACTTGCGGATACTGGGATAATAGATGTAATTAGTATTGATGTGAAATATGAAGTGAGTTAGTTTACGGCTTCAAGGAAGACTAGCTTGCCTGATTACACCAAGTTTGCCACTTCTTAAGTTACTATTAATGTCTCGCATCACAAAATCAATAGTTTTCTTAAGCACTGTGTAACCTTGCGTGTTCTTAGAAACATTTCTGCTTATGTCCTCAACTCTTGCTATGTTGGTTAAGATGAAATAGTGGTTCACATCAACCAAAATTTCCCTCGTTGAATTAAACAAATCATCGCTCCAAGCAACACCATTGATCCGCACTACCACTTCAGAATTTCTCGCGAGAAAGTAAGAAATTGAAAGTGAAACGTCCGTCTGCCTTAACTTGAATTTGAATACAAATTGCCCAGATTGTAATTTAACCATTACATTATTTTCATCATCTTCCACATTTTGTCCAACATAAACTTCCGAGAAAATCTGGAAAATACTTAAGATTAAAACGTTCAGGTTCTGAATTGGTAAAGTCACAAAATCCATTCTAAACGGATCCAATCTTCCTCCATTCAATAAAATTCCAAGGTATTTTAGATTGATTTTTGAATTTTTATCGCATTGAAGCAACAATTCATAAGCGCCCCCAGAGTAACCAAATGAGGGCCAACTTCTCAGCACTGTGCTTGGAGATGTTAGAACAATAGTTTGACCAAGATTATTTATAAAATGATCGTTGAGCGATGGGTCATACGAAAATACGTTGGGAGGAGTGTAAGTCAAAGCCAGTTTATCCTGTGCAATACTCCCCTCAAGAAAACAGTTGGAAGTCAAATAAAAGACCCTCTTAACTTGGTGTATAGGTTGTAGATTTCCATTAGCGTAATTCTTGAGAATGTCCACAGAAATTGAGAAGTGATAACCGCTCTTAGGGCAGTTAAACATGGAGTTACTTTGAAGTGAATACTTAAAAAGCAATTCATTTATTATATATCAAGAGCCATTTAAACGTTTCTAGCATCTAAATTTGTACTTAAGGAATTACCCAATAAAATGCGTGGTTGTTGCTCTTTAAGCGGGAAATTCTTGAGAAGAAAGGAATAGAGTCCTCGAGATTAGCCAAGTTGAAAGAATTTGAAAATCAATAAATAAATCTCCCATCTAGTCGAGGTAAAGGAAATGGCCATCCTAGGGACACCCAAATTGGTGTCAGAAATACCAATTCTTCATGACGGGATGTAACATTTATATACCTACCTATGATTTTACTGCCCGAAAAAAACTCTTTTTTCAACATCACGAAAGAATGAAAGAAAAATGATGAAGAAATGGATCGAGAGACGAATTTGATTACTACAATTTTATTTTCTGTAAGCGTCTTTTCCATCAAATTCAATTAACACTGCCCTGGAAAGTTGTCTACTGGTATCGCAAGTTTGTGATAATTCCTTACTATAGGTCTTCTCTGCATGTCTAAGGTGTACCATAACTCCCTCCTCTTTTACATATTGTACTGCTGGAACAAAGTCGCTATCTCCAGTAATCAAAATAATGTGCTGTATTTTATTTTTAAGGGCCAGTTTGATCATTTCGATTGCCAGCAAGATATCCACTTGTTTCTGCCGGAATCCTTCCGCGTTTCCCTGAAGTTTTCCTGATCGTATCTCAAAGCGGTCTAGTAAGTTCAGTGAGGTCAAAAAATTCCTGTTGCTTTCAAGAGAAACATCATAAACGTACGTCCTAAAACGCTCTGCACCAATTTCCCTGCATAGATTGTTGCTAAACTCTTGATAGTCCAACTGAAACTTACCATTTCTTCCATTTAAATTATCAATTACTTCCTTTTGTAGATACGAGTTGTCTATCAATACTGCAGCTTTATCATCAGTCAAATTTACACAAACCTGACTCATGGGACTGCCCCATGATTCCGGGTTTAATCTTTCCGTATTATATAAAAGTCCTTTACGATGTGATTCGGTGGGCAATATTACACGGCGTCAAGCATAGTCTCTTAAATCAGATTTGTTCCAGGCTCCTTAACCGTTACTTGAATTTCCTGTATTTTACTTGAAGCTGAGGAGATTGCCGAAAGGATCCTGGAGAGGGGTCCGATCAACAATAAGATTTTCAAGAAGACACGGTAATCCAGATTAGTGTTCTATTATCCGGATAAGGCTCTGCAAATTGCATTGAGCCAAGGCCACGCCACAGTGACACAGTATGAACACTAAGTTAATATCCCATTTGAAGAATATGAGCGCAAAGAAATGAAGAAATGGGTGGAGGAGTGGATATGACTATAGAAGAAAAAGGCTCTGGCGCGGCTTATTCTGAAGAATTAAATGAGATAATTGATTCATTTGGTTACAAGTGGAACTTGGATAAAAGGTACGTAATCCTCTACCCCGGAGAGAAAAATGATAGGAATGCCCAGGTTGAGAAGATTATAGATAAAATTGCTACTTCAGTGGTTAAATCCAAAGACCCGAGAATTAATCAAAGAGTGTTAAAGATTTACCATAGGACACTAACTTCGGCAAAAATTCCAGCAATTAAAGAAATAATTGCTGATGTAGTCCTTCTAGGGGTATTTTCGATATTATTTTGGGAATTAGAGTTAAAATTTTTCGATCCTATTGCCCTTTTGCTCACTTTGACTGCAATGGCAGTAGAATTTGCTTCATTGGTTTACTCTATTTACATTTTATCCATTTCAGATGAAGAATACCTGAAGTCAAGATTTGGCTTTAAGAGAGAGGGTAATACTCTCAAAGTCGATGTGTATGCTATAGCCAGAAAGAAAGAGAATGAGTTAATCAGGAATTTGTTCTTTTCCAGCGTTTTTATCTTATTAGCCATTTTGCCAATTTTTCACGTCTCTCTCGCTCTGGAATTCGTTAATAGGTTCTTGAATTTCATAGCATTCTTTCTTGTTATTTTTGTTCTTTTTATCCAGTTCCTACGTGTCAGATTTGTTAACAAAAGCCTTGGAGACCCGAAACAGAAGTTCATCGCATTCCTGCTCTCGGTGTTGTTCTTTTTTGCATATGTGTTAGGAGTGAGTAGTGGCCAACCCACAATAACTAAACTTTTTGAATACACAATTGATATTATGGTTGTTTATGGTATGTTTCTTTTGATCCAGGAAATCCGCAAAACTCAAAACTATCGAGGGTGGGTTAAGAGCAATTGGAAATAAGAAAGTCTGAATTTCAAAATATATTGACCTGACAATAGATACTAATTCTTAAATCGTCATTAAATATGTAGTTGCGACAAGTCTCAAGGAAATATAAGGGCCCTATTCTAGAGCAGGCATTTGCCTATCATTTCCTATGATTTGTAAGGTCAGTGCCTTGCAAATTGAAGAACCATTGTTAATCACACGTTATATGTGATTAGTATTCTTAAATGGAATTAGTTTCAAAAATATTCTGGATAAGTTCGCTCATTCGATACGGACCATTTGTTATCAATTTTCCAATAATAATTTTTTTACTTTAACATGGGGCAATAATAGTAATCAAGCTTATCATTCAAAAAAATTAAAATAAAACCGGGACGTTGTGTTGTCATGAAGTGCCCCATTTGCGATAACGAAGTAAACGACAAGCCCATTAAGGAGTGGACTTTTCATGTTTTCAATGTAGCAAGATATAACTGTAGTAGTTGTAATAATAAATTTAACATTTATACGGGGAAAGAGAAAACATTTGCAATACCTAGGAGTAAATGACTTAGTAGTCAGCTAAGTGTGACAAGCTTCATTGGCCATATAAACGATTTTATTAATGACCGAAATTAATGATTTGATTAAACAGAGGTGAAATAAACTGCAGAATCTTTTAAGAGAGTTAGAGTCCCTGTTGCTCAAGAACGACCATTTCAGCATCGGTGGTAAATTAACCAAGAATCTAATTGTTGAATATGGATTAAAACTAGATCCTACCTTGGTAAATACGTTACTTAGTAATCAAAGGCTAAAAGAGCATTTCTTCGCAAGAGTGGGAGACGTCTTGTTTTTTGATAAGGATAAATTTTTGAAATTTGTGGAAAACAAAGAATTTTTGCCTGATTCTTATACTTCTTTTAAGAATAGAATTGGCCTTACTTTTGGTCAGAATTATGTTAATGAGAGTAATGACGTGGTACTTTCCTTTCCCTTCAAAGACTGCGTTTTAGAGGGCGACCAAAAAGACACAACAGAATCTAGAAAAGAAATATTTTGGAATAAAATTTTAGCTCCCGAAAGTATAGATCGACTATTTGATCCTAAAGTCCTAACGAATTTTAGACTTATTCAAGGAAATTCCGATGAAAAATTGAACGAAATCAAGTATGAGGATAACTTAGTGATTAAGGGCAACAACCTATTGGTCCTGCACTCTCTTAAAGAGAGATATAGGGGAAGAGTGAAGTTAATCTATATCGACCCTCCTTACAACACGGGAGGTGATGGCTTCAATTATAATGACAGTTTTAACCATTCTACATGGCTGGTGTTCATGAAGAATAGACTTGAAATAGCCAGAGAATGGTTGAAAGAAGATGGAGTCATTTTCGTTCAGGTCGATGACCATGAGGTATTTTATTTGAAGGTTTTAATGGATGAAATCTTCAAAAGTGCCCCCAGTGGAAAAAGCAATTTCGTTCAGATGATCGAAGTTAAGACTAATGAAGGGGCGGCTAATGAATATCAGAATCCATTCATGCCAAAGGTGTGTGAGTATATACTCGTTTATGCAAAAAACTACGACCAGAGGAATTACAAACCGTTATGGGTGCCGAGTGATCTAGACCCTAATTATAATAAAATAATCCTTAATCCTGGTGAATCTGATTTTACTAATTGGAAAATTGGCGTTGTAGAGGATGAATTTGCCAAATCCTATGGAAAGGAAAACACAGATGATTACGATCTTTATTATGAATTCATTTTCAAAAATGTAAGCCGTATTTTCAGAACAATTTCCCCAAAGGGTGCTGGAGAAGGACTGCTAAAGGCAATGGAAGAATCGAAACATAAAACTTGGGCCGTATATGAAAGGGAAGAACTCGAAAATATTATCTGTTATAAGGGCGAAATGGTTAGGTTTTATTCTAAAAATTTACACACTGATATCGATAGAAATGAGATAATCGGCAAGGAATTAGGTTCTTTGTGGACTGATATTTCTTGGACGGGTATTGCTAAGGAAGGTGGAGTGAAATTAAAGGGTGGAAAGAAACCTGAGAAATTACTGAGAAGAATAATAGAATTATCAACGGAACCTGGGGAATTGGTTTTAGATTTTTTCTCTGGAAGTGGTACCACTCCAGCAGTAGCGCATAAAATGGGTCGTAGATATGTAGCGGTGGAACAATTGGATTATGGTGAAAACGACACAATAGAAAGGCTTAAGAATGTGATAAATGGTGACAAGAGTGGGATATCTAAAGCTGTAGATTGGATAGGTGGTGGGAGCTTTGTATACGCGGAGCTTATGGAACTCAACCATATCTATGTTGAAAAACTTAGAAAAGCATCTTCTGAAAAGGAAATGTTAGATCTTTATGGTGAAGTAACTAATAATTCATTCTTAAGTTATCAAATTGATAAAGATGACGTTCTATCAAACACAGTGGAATTCTCAAAATTAGACATTGATGAACAGAGATCCTTGTTAATAGAAATGATGGATTTAAACCACTTGTATGTGAATTTGGATGAAATAGACGATAGGGATTACGGTATTCCAGAAAAAGTCAAGAAATTAAACCAGGAATTTTATGGAAGAGGGAGGCGAGAAAATTCAGTCTCTTAAGGATCAAATGGACACCTTATCAAATTTGAAATTTATTGACGATAAAGTTCCAGATTTTATTTTGAAGAATTTGAATCCGTATTTTCCGCTCAGAAGATGCTTTTCTAAGTTTTTCAACATAGATATGGTTGAG
>JAKBQK010000232.1 GCA_021835265.1 Thermoplasmata archaeon | reverse complement strand
AACTGTTTTGAAATTATGGGAACTGAAACGCCTTCATATTCCATTATGGAGAACAGGGAAGACCGTTTCTTTCCCAGAAAACTAATTTCATCCATATTCCATTGAAAATTTGTTAGAATTATAGATATTTTTTCAATTGTTGACTCCCTGAATTCCTTCAATATTTTGAAACCATGCATATTTAACCAGAGTACAATTCCCTCTTCTGGATCGTTTTTCATTATTATTTTTTCCAGATTTTCCCTGAAATTCTCGACCATAATGATTCTCTCTCCCTTTAATATGGGTATCAAGAGTCCTTCGATCACATCAGGACAGGATGTTGGTTCTTTCTGGACTGCAAATGCCTGGTTCTTCCTCATTGGAAAAAGGTCCATTGTTAGCTTCAATGCAGAAATTACTTTCTTAAATGTATAATTCAGGAAAGTAAATGATGAATCTTTTTTCCACTGTATTTCAGATATTGCTATATCTGTGAATATATCAATATGTTCACCTTCCTTAGCTTCATTATAACACATTTCTTCCATTACTGCTCTCTGTCTGGTCCCCCTTATTCTATAATCATCCATATCTGGATTTCTTTTTGAAATTATTGACCTAAATTCAGAAGAACTGGTCAGTATATTGTAAATATTTGATGTTTCATCCCTGTTTATATGGCTGAATAGAGAGTCATAGGTGATTATTCCAGATATTTTTCCGCTTGTTGCTATTTTATCAATTAATTCCAGAGGCGTTTTTACATCGAGTGGAATTGCGCTCACTCCGTTTCTCCACAGTGCGAAATAAGAAAGTAACAGCTGATAGCTAGGTGGGAGAATTATGAGAACTCTCTGGCCTTTCTTCATTGGAAAATTTTCTATCATGGAAGATGCCAGCGATTTTACCATGTCGCTAAACTGTCTATAACTCCACAAATTGTTTCCATAACCTGCTACAGGGTCGCTTTCAAAATTTTCTACTATGTAGTCAAGGATATCATCCACTGACCTTATCTCTTCAGGATCTATATCGCCCAATGACCTTGTATACAAATAATTATTAATAACTTTAGTCAATACTGTCGTTTAACTTTGGAATTTAATTATTCATTACTGATAATGAAGTCATAATATTCTCGAAATGTCCTACCCATGCTTCCCAGTAGATCATATGTGTTAAACCAGTATGATCTTTCTTTTTCCACCCTCTCCCCGTTCTTTTTGTTTATAAAAGACCCAAGGACCGCTGCGTGAAATGGGTCCATGTTCCTTGCCATGAGTCCAGTACATAATCCTGCAAGTATGTCGCCTGTTCCGCCCATTGCCATTCTTGGGCTTCCTCCTTCGCTGATAACTGTTTTTTTGCCGTTTGTTATTATATCAGTGGGTCCCTTCAAGAGTATGGTGCAACCATACTTCACACTGAATTTTTCTGCGTTTTCCCTGTTGGCCTCAGTTCCTGTCAGGACCTCGAATTCATGGCTGTGAGGAGTGAACAGCATATTCTGATTTATCAGGTCTCTATGTTCCGCCATTATATGAATAGCGTCAGCGTCAAAAACTGCTTTCTTTCCACTTTTACATACTGCTAGAACGACCTTCACTGAATCCTCAGATATTCCCATCCCTGGACCTGTTAGTACTGCATTGCATTTTTCCAATTCATTTTTCATATTCAGTGAATTAAAAACTCCTACAATCTGATCCTCTAGTTTGATGGAAAATATTGTTGATGATGCCTTTGGTACCAGCATTGTTATGAGGTCTGGAAGTGCATTCTCTGCGGCTCTTGCTGTCATACAGCCTGCACCAGTGAACTTCCATCCTGCCATGATGAGAACTTTTCCGTTCTGCCCCTTGTGCCCATTTTTCTCGATTTTTGGGAAATATACCATGTCACCTGGACCAGCATAATTAATTTCCCTTTCATCTATACCTATATTTCTTACGTTGATTGATCCTGAATTTTTCTCGTTCATTCCCTCCTTTACATCTGTAAATGTAACCGTTGCATCAGGAAGAACGCTGTGGGATGTTCCCAGCCCTGATGGAACATCTATGGAAATAACTTCTGCCCTGCTTAGATTAATTTCCTCTATAATAGAACTATATGGTTCCTTGACTGGATCCCTTATTCCTGTTCCGAAAATGGCATCTACAATAATGTCAGATTCAGATATCATCTTCCTTATATCTCCTGTATTTGGATTTTTTATTATTCTATCATTACCAAATTTTTCCATAGCTCTTCTGGAAAGAGAGCTTACAGAACCATCGCTCCTTGTCATCACTATTAATTTTAGATTATTGTCAGAATCAAGATTGTGGGCAGTGATTATTCCATCTCCACCATTATTTCCACTGCCACTAATGACCAGTATATTTCGATTTTTTCCATATTTTTCTGTTATATATTCACTTACTGCTTTTCCAGCGTTCTCCATTAGAATAAAGAGATCACCGTGATTCCACTTGTAATTGAAATCTATTCTTTTTCCTTCAATATTTTCCATCATGACATAATGTAGCCCTTTCTTTTAGAAAAAACTTTATGTTTATTCACATGGGATCACCATGGAAGATAAAATCCAAACCAGTCTAGAGAGACTGAGGAAGGAACAGGTTGAGTTTTTGTATATGCAGTTCACCGATATTCTGGGAAGAGTGAAAACACTTACTCTTCCGAAGAACAGGTTTGAAGATGCCCTTAATGAGGGGGTTGTCTTTGATGGCAGTTCAGTGGCTGGTTATGCACAGATAGAAGAATCTGATATGAGAGCTGTTCCTGATCTGGATACATATGCTGTATATCCCTATAGCAGTCAGGGAAACGCAGCAAGGTACCTGTGCAATATCTATAATCCAGATGGTACAAGATTCCCTGGCGATCCGAGATATGTTCTGGAAAGAAATTTGAAGAAGGTCTGGGACAGGGGAATGGAGTTTTATGTTGGTCCAGAGTTTGAATTTTTCATTTTCAAGAAGAATGAACACGGTGATCCTATTCCTGAACCCAGTGACCACAGTGGGTACTTTGATCACACACCAAATGACAGGGCAGCTCAGGTGAGACTAGAAATACTGACACAGCTAAGAATCCTTGGATATGAACCAGAGGCGGCTCATCATGAGGTTTCCTTTGGCCAGCATGAAATAGACTTGAGATACTCAAATGCAATGCTAATGGCTGATAGAATTACTGTGTTAAAAAGTGTCATAAAAAATGCAGCAGAAAACCAGAACCTCTTTGCATCCTTTATGCCAAAACCGCTGAATGGCCTGAATGGATCTGGTATGCACATCCACCAGAGTCTAATGGGAAAAGATCAGAAAAAGAACTTCTTTTACGATGAGAAAGACAAATACGGATTGAGCAAACTTGCCAAGAACTACACTGCTGGAATATTAAAAAACATAAACCAGGGATCAGCAATACTTGCCTCCACCGTAAATTCATACAAAAGGCTCATACCTGGATATGAAGCCCCTGTTTATATTTCGTGGGCCAACAAGAACAGGTCAGCCCTCATAAGAGTTCCGGCAGGAGTCAATATGAGGAAGAGGATAGAACTGAGATGCCCGGATCCAGCAGGAAATCCATATTTACAATTTGCAACCGTGCTTGGAATGGGAATGGATGGAGTGGAGAATGAATATGAACTGCCGGAACCCACAGAGAAAGATATCTTCCATATGGATGCAGAAATGCGCAGGAAGGAAGGAATTGAGTCTATGCCTGAAAGTCTGGGTGAAGCTATTCACCATCTGAAAGGAAGCAAGCTAATGGAACAGATTCTTGGAAAACATGTCTATCACAACTATCTGACAGTAAAGCAGAAGGAATGGGATGCTTTCAGATCTCATGTGACAGAATGGGAATTGAATAGATATCTAGGAACCCTGTGATTCAGCATCCTAAATTATAATTTTTAATTAATTGATGTTTAAATCAATCCATATTTATAAACAGTCGAAAGGAGTTCAACCACTTCCGATTTGGCATGGGAAACATGCATGGTTCTTAAGAAAAAGTTATTAATGGTTTTTATATGCACATTGACTGAGTGATAGTTAATGGTAAATGTTAAAGAGGTTCCTGCTGACCTTTTGATTGAAAAGCTTACTGAGGAGTTCAGTAAGAATGATAAGATTAAGGTCCCAGAGTGGGCAGAATTCCTTAAATCAGGTGTTCACAGAGAGAAGAGCTGGGTACAGGAAGACTGGTACTACAGAAGACTCGCATCAACACTGAGGAAAGTGTATGTGAGGGGAAATATAGGTATACAGAGACTTAGCGAAGAGTATGGCGGAAAAAAGGATGGCGGATCCAAGCCCTATCACCCCGCATCTGGCAGTAGAAGTATAGTGAGACATGTTCTCAACGAACTTCAAGACCTTGGATTACTGGTTAAAAAGGAAACGGGGAGATCCGTATCTCCAGGTGGAGAGGCAATGCTTCAGAAGGCATCAAAACAGGTAATGGAATCGCTTTCTGAGAAACAGGTAGAATTAAAGAAATATCTTTAGAGGCGTATAGGCATGGATTCAGACAGGGAGCTTGAAGAGTTAAGAAGGAAAAGAATGGAGGAGATGCAGAGAGCTCAGGGTCAGGAACAGGCCGAAGAAGAGCAAAAAAATGCCCAGGAAGCAGAAAGGGCCAGAAAGCAGCAGATATTGAGGCAGATTCTTGATATCGCAGCAAGAGAAAGGCTTGCTAATGTCAGGCTCGTAAGACCAGATGTGGCTGAAAACGTGGAGAATCAGCTTATTCAGTTGTATGGCATGGGGAGAATCAACAGAGTAATTTCAGATGATGAAATAAAGCAGATACTTGGACGGATGACAGAAACAAAGAGAGAAACACATATAGAGAGGAGATGAGGATGAGTAGGAATAAGGAAACAGGCAGAAAAATAAGATTAATGAGAAAGGTCAACCAGAACAGGAGAGTACCTGGTTGGGTAATAATGAGAACTGATAGAAAGGTAACCCAGAATCCATACAGGAGACACTGGAGAAGAAATAATTTGAAACTTTGAGGGAATGAAATGGCAGAAGATAGCGTTAATGATGAAATGCTTATGAATATCCCATTGAGAAAAGCCTTTGCCAGCTCCAAGAGGAGAAGGGCAGATACAGCTATTAAGGTAATTAGAGAGAATGTTGCAAAATTTACTAAATCAGATATTGAAAACGTTTGGATAGATAGCAAAATTAATGAAGAGATATGGAAGAGAGGAAGGTTCAAAATTCCAACCAGCATCCAGGTAAAGGTTCTAAAATTACAAAATGAAGAAATAGAAGTTTTGATGCCATAAATGATTAAGAAGCTTTCTCTCTTTGAGAACAATTATATTGGACTTTATCTACGCACCTGGGATGACATGGTTTTAGTACCATCATCTCTTGAAGATAGTGAAATAGAAGCCATACAGGAATCTCTTCAGGTTGATATCAGGAAGAGTCGCATGGATGATTCTGGAATGTATGGAATTTTTTCAGTTATGAATTCCAATGGGATAATAATCAGTGGAATGTATAGAAATAAGGATATTGACTTTGATACAGGACAGAGGAATGTGCTCTTCCTGAAAGACATGATAAATGCTGTTGGAAATGACATAGTAGCTAATGATCACGGAGCTATGGTCCATGAAGATTTTTCCAAAAAAAGTGTTATGGCAATTGAAGATGCACTTGGGGTGGAGACTATTCAGGGAACCATAGGTGGTTTTCCAACGGTTGGTTCCAGTTCAGTCCTCACAAGCAAGGGCATGATCGTTAATCCAGAAACAACAGATGATGAGATTGAGATTCTAAAAGATTTCTTCAAGGTTTCAGTAAAACTCGGAACAGCAAACTTTGGAAGTCCAATGGTTGGTTCGAGTATAGTGGCAAATAAAAACGGAATAATTGTTGGGAATGATACTACCTCCATAGAACTGACAGCAATAGATGATATACTCTCCTGATAATTTATTTTTGAAATATTTCCTTTAATTTTACAAGAGATATTAGTTCTACTCCGTTGTCTCTTAGAAGTTCATAACCTCCTTCCTCCCTGTCAACGACTGTAATCGCCCTGTTTACAATGCATCCATTTTCTCTCAGGAGATTAACTGCCTTGAGTACAGAATTCCCTGTTGTAACCACATCCTCGATTATGTTTACTTCTGAGCCTTTTTCTGGGTTTCCTATGATCAGTTTCTTCATACCATGTTTTGATTCTTTCCTTATTATAAGATAGGGTATGTTCATCTGATATGACACACCAATAACAATAGGTACTGCACCAAGCTCAACCCCTGCGACTACCTTTGCATTCAGTTTCTTAACCACTTCATGTACGATTTCCTTCATTATGTGGGGCCTAGCACACGCATCCTTTATATCAACGTAATATTCAGATTGCTTACCCGATGTAAGTGTGAAGTTCCCTTTTTTTACAGCATTCTCCTCAATAAGAAGTTCTTTAAGCATAAGTGGATAAAATTTAGATATATTTAGAATTAACTAATTTAAGGATGCTGTATAACCCCACTCAGCCAGGGAAGCCTTAGATTACATTGTTCTCCAGTGAAAGACTATTCTTACCTTCGATTATACATCTGACCTTATCTCCACTTTGTATTTCGACTGCACCAGGAGTACCGGTGGATATTATATCTCCAGGTTCCAGAGTGAAAATTTTAGAGTGAAACGAAATGAGTTTTTCAGGAGAAAACATCATATTTTTTACGATGTTTGCGTGTTCTATCCTGCCATTTTTGATCGTGCTTATCTTCAGTGTGTGAAGATCTGGAAAATCATCTATTGTTGCAATTTCCGGTCCAATACTAAAAAATGTATCAAAGCTTTTTGACAGTGTCAAAAAACGTGGATTCTGCTCAAGAATATCAAGGGCTGTCATATCTATGATAGGAGTTATACCAAAAACGTGTGATATTGCATCTTCTTCACTGATATTTTTCCCCTTCTTTCCAATGATTATGCCAAGTTCTGCTTCCGCGGTAATTCTCCCCCATCCTTTTGGAATTACAATATTTTCTCCCTGAGTTATCATTGAGGTTTTTGGTTTCATGAAACTGGCAGGCATGACTGGCTGTTTCACATTCAGGTCCCTTGCGTGTTCAATATAATTTAGACCAATTGACCAAATCTTTCCAGGGTGTGAAATAGGTATAGCATATTCAGCCTCATTTTTTTCTAATTTATGTAAATTTGATACTTTTCCTCTGTTATAATCAATATGCCTAAGATTATCCACAACACCACTATTTCTTATCATATCATCAAGCGTATCCGGCGTCCTTATACCCATCAATTCCTCCATATCTTTGAGCTGGATGAATTTATCATTCAGGCAAATGGATGGAAATCCTCCTGAATAGTTTTTTAACATACAGAACTTCATATGGATGCAATTATACTGTATTCTTAAACGTTGGCTCAATACCAATCTTGTTAACTTAAACCCAATAAAAATCTGATGTCATTTTGAGAGTGATGCTAACTATGTCAGATGTTTGTCCGATATTTGTATTTCGAATTTAAAAAAAGTTTA
>JAKBQK010000482.1 GCA_021835265.1 Thermoplasmata archaeon | reverse complement strand
TTCTAAAATTTTCTTCGCATTTGACTGTAATAAAAATTTAATGCTATGGACCGATTCTTGGGGATACTTATCCATTGAAGATTATGAAGAGAGCTGGAAGAATAGGACTTTTCATACTATAAATCGCCTGAAGAATAAATATTCAGATTGGGACTATTGGCAGGATTCCACAGGTTATATATATGAATCTCTAAGGTTAGAGGGATATAAAAATGATGAGGATGTGGAAGATTCAATTCAATTCTTTCAGGGGCACCGTTTTAAGTATAAGAAATACAGGGAGATTCGCGATTATTCAAAAAAGTGCCACTTTCAAAATATCACCCAGACAATCATTTCTTCTAACGCCGCCTTTAAAGATATTTGGGATTATGATGATGCAATGGAAATGAAAGCCCCGAATATGGAAACTTTATCCTCCATGAGATTGCTTAAAGACCTTAGGTATAAATTGAGTTTTAAGGACTATACCTCAGCATTGCTTTTTGTGGTTATGCTCAAACTCAGAAGGTGCAAGATAAATAGTAATGAGGAATTGAAGACAAGTTTGGAAGAACTAAGAATGGAACTATGGAAATATTCTCCAGAAACGACTTATTTGGATTTCAGGAATGTTGAAAGTGATGAGGACCTGGAGGAAATCATTCAATATAAATATGGTTTCTCAAAGATTGGGTTCTATAATGAATACAATAATGAATTCCATTTCTCTAAGTTGATAATTTTCATAGATGTCAGCAACGTAATTCATAACGGTCAAAGAAAAGGCGGCAAGAATGCAAACACTGAAAAACCGGAAATCAAATTTTTGGAGGAATGCATCAAATGCCTTGAAGAGCAGGAAATAAAAGTTGCCGGAATCTACATGGATTATACTAAAAATAATTCACTGAGGACCAAATATCCTGATCAAAACAATAAGTACCTTGAATTGAAGAGTAAACTAATGAGGGAAGGGGTAAGTGTAACTGAGACTTTTGATGGAGAAATTGCAGATAAAAGGCTGATTCAGAAGCTTAAAGATGACCAAAGCTGCTATGTAGTTTCAAACGACAGTTATCAAGAATTCAATCTCACAAAATCTCAAAGAAGGAGGCTCATAAACTTTGAGAGGACGTCTAACGGGAAATACCGATTCTTTGTGCAACTTGATGAAAACAATGAGATTGAACTGAATAAATTGATTGAGGAGAACGCAGAAGGCTTAGACAAGTATGAAAATGTGACAAGTCTACGGAATATCGGTAATTGGCCCTACCCAGACAAATGTAACTATTTCGAAATCTCAACATTCTTAAATAAACATTTAAAAGATATGTAATTCAAACAACTGAATTTCCCCTTTTAATATAAGCCTTGAGAACTTCTCTAAACATTTTTCCGTGGTTTTTATATCTTAAATGAAGCAACTCATGGGTTATTGCCTCCCTCCTCAAAGACGGGTCCATGTTTAGCAGTGACTTATTGAATGTGACGATCTTATTGGCAGAGCAACTTCCCATCTTAGATTTCATATCCCTCAATCTTATCTGCTTCGGTATAGCATTTATATCTTGTGCTATTTGCCATACCTCCTTCCTGAACTCTTCCTTACTTACCATTTCCATTCGCCTTCAGTCTGTCTATAATCTCTTTCGCGATTTCAGTATTCCTCTGAATCTGAGAAATATCTTCACTATTTCCATGAGAAGCAAGTGCCTTATTCAATTCAAGCCTGATGTCTCTCTCCTGCCTTGAATTAGTTCGCCATTTTGAATATTTTGTGAACACAGAGGACATTTCTGTCGCGATCTTCTCTGAATCTTTTATGCTCTTGTTTTTCAGAAACCAATATAGTGAGAAAATATCAGGTGACATCTTCATTGAATTTTGCTCTTTGCTCGCTTTATTCATTTCACAGATGAGTGATTCGAGATCCTTTGCTGTACTTTCTGGTGATTCCTGTCCCTGGCCATACATCTGTGCTATCTTCTCTGCTCTTTCACCGATGGATATGAGATATGGCTTTTGCAGCAAGTTAAGATCTACTTCATTAAGAATGCTGTTGATCATACTGAGGATTCTCTCTCTGTCAGTTTTATGATCTGCTTTTATTCTGGTTAAGGTCTCATCATTGATGCTGTACGTGCTTCTGGGAGGCTTAAATTCTCCTATGGACGTGTTCTCCCTCACAAGCTGGGCAGTCTTCTCTGAAAGATCGAGGTCAGGCTTCTGCCTGTTATCATAATTCATCCTCAGTATGTTATAAATTCTTGCAAATCTCCCAAAGTTTTCCAAATGAGGCCTCAGAAATTCATCGGGTGAGATGATGTTGTACATATCCTCCAGCTCCCTCCATCTTGCATAGAATCTCTGCCTATCGTTTTCATCGGCGAACATTTCCACGATCTCACCTGTAACCCTGTCCATTTTGATATCACTTAATTTATCGAGATAATCAGATTTCATCTCATCGATCTTTTCGGAGAAACTCTTTTTTAGTACCTCTATGTCCTGGACGACATCCTCTATATCCAACAGATCCTTTGAATCAAATTCCAGTGCATCTTTCAGTCTTCTGAAAACACCGACGAAGTCAATTATTAGGCCGGCAGGTTTCATCTTTCCTTCTGGTGATTCATATGGCCTGTTTATCCTTGCGATTGCCTGCAATAGTACATGGTCACGCATCGGTTTATCCAGATACATGCAGTATAGAATAGGAGCGTCAAATCCGGTAAGGAGTTTTTCAGTTACAATAAGTATCTTAGGCTCCTTTTTTGGTTCTCTGAAGGCTTTCCTTATCTCTCTCTCCTGTTCCTCTTTTATGTGATACTTCTTGAGCTTCTGGCTGTCATTGTGGCTTGAGCTTATTATTACTTCAGAATATGATGAAGGTAGATACTTATCAAGGATTTCCTTGTATAAGACGCAGGCCTCCCTGTCAACTGCAACGAAAAACGCCTTGTAGCCAAGAGGTTTCACATTATTTTTAAAATGCTCTGCCAGGTACTCTGCTATTTGCTCCATCCTGTCGGCGTTCTTCATCATATTACGAAGAGTAACCTGCTTTTCCATGATTAAATTAAGTGTTTCAATATCAGATATACCTGTCAGTTCAGCGTTCTTTAGAAAACTCCTTTCCAGAGTATCACGATCCACAAGCATCTTGTTTGGCGCAAGGGAATAGTTCAGGGGAAGGGTTGTACCATCCCTAATGGATTGCTTGATTCCGTACTTGTCTAGATAGCCATCGGGGTCATCCCTTCCAAACATGAGGAATGTGTCATTCTTGCCCGATGATCTTGATACTGGAGTTCCAGTGAAACCAATGAATGTAGCGTTTGGAATTGCTCCCATCAAGTAGTTCCCAAGCTTCCCACCTGTGCTTCTGTGTGCCTCATCTGCAAAAACATATATTTCCTTACTCATGTTTATCTTTTCAGGCATTCCCTCGAATTTCTGTATAGTTGAGACTATGATAGTAGAAGTTTCAGATTTAAGGAGCCCCCGGAGTTCTTTCTTATTGTCAGTAACATGAACATTCTCAAATCCAAGTGCCGAAAGGTTGCTGAAAAGCTGGCTCTCAAGCTCGTTTCTGTCTACCAGCATCAATATTAGTGGTCTTTTTATGAGGCGATGCTCCATGATCTTCTTTGCAGCCACTATCATGGTGTAGGTCTTCCCTGAACCCTGTGTATGCCATATAAGTCCTCTGCTCTTATGCGAGAGGCTACGATCCAGCACCTTCTCTGTGGCCCTTGCCTGGTGAGGTCTCAGAACTGCCTTCTTCAGCTCATCGTCCTGTCTTGTAAACAGTATGTAATCCCGAATGAAATTAAGAACCATTTCACGTCTGAAGAATGAATTAACCTGGTCTTCAAGTTTATCGTTATTCTCAAGTTTCCATGAAAATATGCTCTTGCTGGAGAAATTCCATGTTGGCCCGTAATAGAAATCTATGGCGTTTGTAACCTGATATACCTGTGGTATAACCATCATCTCTGGAGTTTCCTCATGATATCTTCTTATTTGTTTTAGGCCGTCTGTTATTCCGTCAAGGCGATGAGGAGCTTTTGCTTCGAGTATGAACACAGGAATTCCATTGATGTAGAATACAACATCCGGTCTGTTTGTCCTGACGTCGTTAGTGAAGGTCATCTCATCCGTCACATGGTACTCATTTCTTTCAGGGTTTTCAAAGTCAATGAGTTTAACATTTCTGTCTCGTCTCTCCTCGGAGATGAAAACTGTTCCTTTTCCAATGAGATGCTGCCATGCTTTCTCATTTCCTTCAATGGTTGCTGGGATAGTATTTTCCAATATCTTTGTGATAATATTGGCAGTTTCCAGATCGGCGAAGTCAGAATTCAGTCTTATGACTTGAGAGGAAAATACATCCCTTAATATGAGACCTGTTTCGCCACATCTCATTCTAACAGCATCGTCTGGTTTCAGATAAGTCCATCCTATCTGTTTTGCATATTCAATTATCGGATTCTGAACACTTGATCTTTCTGTGACAAAGGAAGACATCAGTTCTCACCTTTTGATGTGTTTATCTTAACTCTTACTTTTCCAGTCAATATGTCTCCCATCAGACCTTTTTTCAGTTTTTCCAAATGCGCCTTCTTGTTTCTTAGGAGCAGTAATTTGTTATCGACCTTTGAAAGAATTTCAGTAATTTTTTGCTGCTCTGGAAGGGGTGGAATTGGAAAAAGGAGTTTTGATAATTCACTCTGACTTATAGAAGCTTGATTTACTGCTTTCTTAGCCAACGACCGAATTATGTTTCTCGTTTTATCATACTTTAAAAATTGTATATAAAAAAACGGATCTGTTTTCTTTGTATCAAACCGTAGCAAAAGTAAGTTCATTCCATGTAGTATTACTTTAGGTATACCTCTATAAATTGCTGCTTTTCCTATGTGTTCTATGCTATTTATGTGGCTTATGAGGATATCTCCTACCTTTAGCCTATATTTTGAAAATAGAGGTTCGGTGATAGAGTTGATTAGTCCAAATTTATCACTAAAATTTCCATCAGAAATAGTTTCAATTCTTGAAATAGGAACACCATTAGTATCTTGTTTATTTGTCAACCCGTTTCTTATTGTTACGCAAATATTATTTAGTTCTTCTATTTCCCACTCCTCCGGTATCTCCCCTATTTCTGTCATCTTGAACTTTGTATGTCCAATGCCTTTTGTAAGAAGAGTTTGCATAAGCCCTTTCTTGAGGCGTTCGGTTTGAATTATCTGGTCATTTACCTTTTGAATGGTTTCGTCTGCAGTAGAAAGTATTTCGGCGATTTTTTGCTGCTCTGGAAGTGGTGGAACTATTATCTTTAATTCTTTGATAATTGCACCATTAAGATTGCTTTGAGTGGTTGATCTTAGGTACTGCTTCAACGAACTCTTCAAACTTTTCAGTTCATAGTAAAGAAATGTAACATCTACATTTTCTCTTTTAGGGACAATTGTTATTATGGCTTGATTTGTAGCCACTGGAATCTTATTTATACAGACTTCTCCGTAGCTAGCGTACATTGAAAATAATATAGAATCTTTTGGAGATAACCAAGAGCTGCTATTCTTCAAACCGTCCTCCGTTATATGCTCAAGAGTGCTGGTCAGGTACTTTGATGATCTAACAATGTCTTCTATCTTTACAAATGGTATCGTTCCATGTTCATAATAAGTTCTGATACTCTTTAATGGCGTGCCCCCTGCTTTCATTTCATTTATAATTTTAGGGTCACCTAGCATAGTGCATTCCCATTCCTCCGGTATCTCCCCTATCTCAGTCATCTTGTATCCGGGCCTAGTCAATGTAACCAAGCTCCTTCATATAAGAATTCAAGTTCTGATTAACATCTTCAATTTGCTTATCTATATCATTTATCTCAGAAAGCACAGACCTTATATCGATTTTCTCCTCTTTTGTTAACTGAGAGACATAAAGAGTTACATTAAGGTTGTCATTATGCTTCAATACGTCGTCATTGGATTTTATTACAGAAAATCCTTCATGCTCATGAAAAGTTTCAAAGGCGCGAGCAATTCTTTCAATATTCTCAGGATATAACTGATTCAGCTTCCTTATTTCTTTATGCTTCCCAAATTCGTTTGATGCATTTATGAACAGTATCTTTCCCTTCTGATTTGCATTCTTATACTTGTTGAATACAAGGATAGCACCCGGAGCTCCGGTATTATAGAACAATTTTTCTGGAAGCGAGATAACGCATTCCACTAGATCTGCTGCGATTACAGCGTTTCTAATCTTCCCCTCAGCATTTCCCCTAAACAGTGAACCCTGATCAAGAACAACGGCTACTCTCTTTTTCGATGATGCAAGCATGTGCTGAATCCAAGCCCAGTCTCCGCTTGATTTTGACGGTACTCCATATGGGAATCGATTGTAATGATCGTTCTTCAACTGATCAGGATCAAAGTTCTGGTTCCACATGGGATTCGCAGTGACCTTGTCGAACTGCATGAGCGATCCATCCGAATTTGTGTATGCTGGCCTTTCCATAGTATCGCCAATTTTTATTTCGGCGTCAATGTCATGTATAATGGCGTTCATCTTGGCCATTGCAAATGTAAGGCGGTTGATCTCCTGGCCATAGAGTTTTGGAAAATTCAAGGTACTGTCTGACCCGTATTTCTTGACAAATGCACTGTATGTTCTTATGAGAAGACCTCCGGACCCACAGGCTGGATCATAGATTGATTCTCCAATCTCCGGTTCAAGAATTCTACCCATAAGCTCTGCAACCTCCTTGGGTGTATAGAATTCCCCGGCACTCTTTCCGGAACCTTCTGAGAATTTCCCTATAAGGTATTCATAGGCGTTGCCAAGAATATCAGCATCTATATCTTTCAGGCCAAGTCTTTTGTTGCTGAGGTTTTCTAGAAGTTTCTTCAGACTTGCATCTGATATTGTCCTGGATCCTCCAGTTGCCTCATTGTAGTCGTTCTGATCCACGACCCCCTGCAGTCTTGGATTTTCCCGAGCAAGTTCCCTCATTGCCGATGTGAGATATTCACCAAGCGATACCTTCTGTCCGGTTATGTTGTTCCATCTGGATCTTTCCGGAATGTAGAATCTCACCAACTTGTGATCGGAGTTTACCATCGTGAGCGCAATATCTCTGCTGATCGATATGTTGGTAAGTTCATCTTCGAAAACATCGTTCAGCCTCTTTAGAAAAATCAAAGGAATGATGAAGTCCTTGTACTTGGGGGCCTCTATTTCACCACGTATTGAACATGCGGCTTCCCATAGCCATGATTCCAAACTTTGACTATTATGATTGTTTAGGTTTGAAGTCATAGTTTGGTTATAAGCTAATAGACTTATAATCTTTGCAGGGTAAGCTTACCATTTAAGAAAGAAGAGAATATATTGAATCTGAGTTAAAATTGAAATGATCTCAATACTATCTGTACATGTTCCATTGATTAATGGATTTTTCGCCAGCATGAACTAGTGCTTTAACCAGAGAAACTTAATACTTAGCCTTACGAGTGTGGGACACTATTCTTGTTCCCTCTCCCCCTCTGACTTCGTAATTATGACGTAAACCCTCTTTCCGAGATATCTCCTTGGCACATCTGCCTTGGCCGATGTGCCCTGTTTTGTCACAGTCCTT
>JAKBQK010000336.1 GCA_021835265.1 Thermoplasmata archaeon | reverse complement strand
CCGCGATCCAGTGAATGTATATAAAGATGAAAGATGGGGTTTTATGAACTCTCAGAGGAGAGAACTACTCTCTTTGCAAAGAAAGGAATCCATTGGACTACTAGTTGTTGCTGAAGCTTTTGAGAATTATCATAGGCCGGCTGTTGTATGGAGCGGTGGAAAAGACAGCACAGTCGTTTTGGGACTTGTAAGGGATTATGTGACGAAGAATGATGTTAAAATGCCTCCGGCGCTCTTTATAGATCACGGACAGCATTTTCCTGAAACCATGGACTTTCTCAAGAGTGTTTCCAAGGCCTGGGATTTTAACGTTATCTATGCCAAGAATGAAGATTTCATAAATAAAGCGTCAAATGGTGGTGTCATGCTTGAACATCTTAGTGCCAATAATCAGAGTGAAGCAAAAAAGATCGGCTTCGAAGGAAAGGAGATAAAATATACCCTAGAAACAGACATCGGTAATCACCTCCTTAAAACTGTCCCAATGAAGGAGGCAATTTCCAAATACCGATTTGATGCTCTACTGGTCGGTGTGAGATGGGACGAGAATCCTGCAAGAAGTTCTGAAGTGTTTGTCAGCGAAAGGTCAGATCCAAGGCATTTCAGATTGCATCCGATTTTAACATTCTCTGAGCGGAACATCTGGGAATACACATTTAATCATAAGTTGCCCATCCATCCCCTCTATTACAAGGGATACAGGTCGATTGACGGAAAGGATGATACACATAAACTGAGTGATATCCCTGCGTGGGAACAGGACCTAGAAAATACTACCGAACGTGCAGGCAGGGCTCAGGATAAGGAAGGAATGATGGAAAGGCTCAGATCCTTGGGGTATATGTAATTTGAGACAGCCAAACATAATTTTAATCGTAATGGATACACTCCGCAGGGATGCCATTCAGCCATACAGCAATACTGTATCCACTCCCAATATTTTTTCGTTTTCAAAGGATTCAAACGTTTTCGAAAATGCTATTGCCCCTGCACCGTGGACAGTCCCTTCGCATGCTTCGCTTTTTACTGGATTATACCCTTCTGAGCATGGAATACAATTAACAGAACAATTAGATCTTGATACTATAATAGACTTTGCTAAAGCGAAACTTGTTATGAGTAAGAGAGATAATTTGGCCTATACACTCAGAAAGGCTGGATACATGAATTATGCTATAACTGCAAATCCATATCTTTCTCCTGGATCTGGATTCGACGAAGGGTTTGATGTTTTGACAAATATCGATTTTTCTGCAGTTGGATTTAAAAATGAAGTAGAGGATATTAGAAAAAAATATGGCGAACTTAGTTTTAACAAAGTTCTGAAAATTATAAGAAGTGGGGGCATTGTAGATTTATATAGACTCTACAGTTATTATAAAAAAATTTATCGCACTCTGATCAAGAACGGAATGCCATCCCTTAAGGGCGGACACTCTCTGGTCAACATTGTTAATAATTCCTCCTTAGAATCGCCTTTTTTCTTGTTCGTGAACACAATGGAAATGCATGAACCTTATCTCAAGCGAGAATTTCGACAGGATATGAAGAATCCGATACCTCCACGCCCTGCCCTTGATTTGCATGGTATTAAGCCCTATAAGAATATCACTTTAAAGAGGATTAGAGCTGCTTACTATAAGCAAGCTGAGGTTTCGGACAATCTTTTTGGGAAAATTATTTCGCGTTTAAAATCCAATGGCCTTTACGATGATTCAATAATAATATTAACTTCAGATCACGGTAATGCATTGAGAGAAAAAAATTATTATGGTCATGGAATATATTTATATGATGAAATTGTTAATATCCCATTAATCATTAAATTTCCCAAGAATATAAAAATTGATATTGCCAAGGGGTATCAAACCCTAGTTAGATTAAAAGATTTTATTGAATCAGCCATAGGAGAAAACATAAGGTCAGACACTCTCTCCACTCCAACTGTTTTTTCAGAGGAACCTAGAAATAGAAGACTTAGCCTGCCGAACGATTTTAGTGAGACAGATTTTAAAATTCATGCATCCCGCAAAGCTGTCTATAAAAGCGGTTTCAAGGCAACAGTTAACGGCAGCACTGGAACTCTGGAAGAGTTCCTGAAAAATGGACTGCCTGTGAAACCTGACGCCTATGCCGGTGTACTTGATGATTTGTTAAATGAGCTGGATATATTCAAGGGAAATGAAAGGTTTTTGATACCAAACAGAAGGTAGTCATATTTATGAGAATTCTCTACATGATACCATGGTTCCATTCCGGCACAGGGCAGGAGACCATGATACAGCAGATTGTTATGTATGGTCAGAACATGTGGGATTCATCTATCCTATCAAACAGATTCACCACTTATCCAGGTGTTTTTCCTGATGGTTACAGTGTAAATCTAATCGCGATGAGGCCATATTATTCTCTTATGCTTCCTTTTAGGAAAATCCCTGCCTGGATCAAGCAGTATGATATCATCCATATCAAAAGTGGTACACCTTACCTCTGGTGGCTGAATTCAAGAGAAATCCCACTGATATATACATTACAGGGTCCCTGGATTACGAGAACCATGGGATACAGGGGAAAATTGCAAGGAACTCTGGCAAACCTGGCCGAAGGAGAGAGAATGCTGAAAAAAGCTGATGCACTGGTAGGCGTTTCCCCATGGCTATGCAAATATTATAAAGAAAGGATGGGGCTTGAACTCACTTACATTCCTGACAGCTTTGATTTGCATCTGTTCCAGTATGTAAGTAAACTTCCTGATCCGGGAAGCCTAAGACTTCTAATAGTGGGAGACTGGGATGGTTTTAATGGCCGGAAGAGGCAGCATGAGTTAATCCAATTGATGCCAATGCTTGCAGGTGAATTCCCCGGTATTAATCTAAGACTTGTTGGGCTAACCCATGACAGCATGGACAAACTCAGGGAATTTGCTGAACAGAAAGGTGCCGCTAAATTTATTTCTCTTGAGGGCAAGTTGAGTGAACCGGACCTGGCACAAGCATATGCCAGTTCAGACATTCTTGTTGTCACATCAACGTTTGAAGGCTTTCATAGGCCAACAGTCGAATCAATGGCTTCAGGCACTCCCGTTCTGGCAAGGGATACAACTTCAATTGTTGGTGCATTGTATTCCTCGCATTTTCTCCATGTTAAGGCATCGGGTGGAGGAGAGACCTTTGCCCTATCATATGATGATATCACCGAAAAGATCTGGAAAATAATTGAGAGCTATAAGGAAATGGCCGCGAAAGGATTTGAATACAGCAGGCAGTTTGAGAATAGCACAGTTTTGCCAAAATATGAGAAATTATATAATGAATTAATCTCTAAAAGAGGAAGATGATGGATTCCAATAGGCATGAAAAACGTCTCCTATTTATTATTCTTGCGTTCATTTTTGCCATTGGTTTTCTGATTAGGGTCTATCAGTTGGGATCGATTCCCCCAGGACTTTACACAGATGAACTGGTGGGAATTCTTAGTGCCAAGATTCAGCTGTCAGGTGTTCACAGTGTACCATTTGCTAACATATCTTCACGTACCCTACCGGCAACACTGTATGATTTCATCAGCGGATATTTCCTATCAATTTTGATTTTCGGACTGGGGACTTTTGCGGCACGGTTTCCATATGTGCTGTACTCAGCGCTCATGGTTTTTCCACTGTATGGTTTCACGGCTGAAATCACCAAAAGCAAAAGGGCTGGACTGCTGGCGGCACTATTATGGGCCATATCCCCCGCCCCTTTTGTTACTGCTAGGATGGGAAATGCTGTCGAAATATTTCCACTTTTCATCTTCCTTGTTATCCTCTTCTTGATTATGAGGTTGCTCAGGTCAGATAATAAAATAGGATATTACCTGCTCATTTTCACACTCATTTCTATTTCTTTATATATCGGCAGCGTTGCAACATGGGACATTATCCCAATTCTTGTTGTGTTGGTCGCTTTACTCGGAAACTGGTTGTTTTCCAGTTATAGACTTTCGAAATTCCATAAGGCATCAGCAATACTTTACCTCGGTGCAGTAATCATAGGTATTCTGATCATCATTTTTGATTCGGCGCTTCTTTTCAAAATTGTTCTTAAACATCTTGCAGCAAACCAGGTTATCCCATCTTTCTTCCTCTTTAATAGGCCTTTTTACCAATCGGTGCCTGATTTCTTTGTCCGTCTGTTTACTTTTTTGTCTCCTGGAAAGATGTTTCTGCTTACCAACCCATTTAATCCAATCATAAGCATACATTACGTCTTAGTTCCGTTTATGCTCCCGTTCCTGATGTTCATTTTCTATCCTGCGGTGGCATTTTTTATAATTTCCATAATACTAAAGAGAAACTGGAGGCGGTATCTTTTCATTCTTATTTTATTTCTAACAGGTTTTGTTCAGCCCATACTGAACATTAGCAATCCAGTTACTTACCTCGAACCTGCGGAGGCACTTTTTGCGGTTCCGTTTGCCCTCATGATATTATCAACTGCACTGGATAGATTCATTCACGCTATTTTGAAGTCGAATGGTGACGGTTCCGTCACTCTGTCAAAGAAAGGAGTCGGTAAAGCATTCTCAAGATTTACTGAAAGAAACCGGGCTAAAATAAAAAATACCATAATACTAGGTTTTACAGTATTGATGGTATTCGGTGGAGTAAGCACCGGTATCTTTGTACATACTTATTTCACAGAATATAGGAACACGCTTGAGGACAATAGTTCCAGTCCTTTTTATACATCATACGGGCTCGAACAGGCTTCTGATTTTATAGTAAGCCATAATCTAACAGGAGATGAGATATTCTTCCTGCCGGCAAACGGTAGCGGCATCAATTTTTCAAATGCGAGTCAGTTCAACTATTGGGTATACTATCTTCATTTCCCGTCTGAATGGTTTTATCTGTACTCTCATGGAAAGATTTCCAATGTTGGCGTAATTCAGCCTGGCGGCCTTCCTTCCCCAACTGAACACTGTGCTCTAGTGGTTTCCCAGAATGCCTCCTATGGGCAGTTTTTAAGGTCTAACGGGTATGGTGTTAAAATTCTCAATGAGACTAAAAGAGCTGACGGGAGCATAGCCTCGATTATTTATCAGATAACTCCAATACCGGCTGCATCCCTTGACCAGCACATGGTTTTCCAATCCATTTCTCCTGAAAATAATGAGACGCTCAGCAATTTTTCACTTCCGGTGAATTCCTCTTTTTCTGCCACGCTTTTATTCAGGGTTACTAAAAATATCACAAGTATTGGAGACAAAGGTATTTTTTATTCTCAGGGGTACGGTTTCACACTTGGATTTGGCCCTGCTCAAAATTTTCCCTGGCTGCATCTTTCCAACCTAACAAATGTACCATTTGGAAACCTGTACTCGAGAATAGCCAGCAGTAACTACAGTGTTCCGCATTCCTGGTGGCAATTTGTTGCCAAGAGTCCAATTTCGCAAGGCTCTGTATATCTTTTAACCGAAACCTATTTCCATGGCACGTTCTCATTCTATCTTAACGGTACCTTGATAGGTCAAAATTATGTATCTTATCCTGTAGTTATATCTGGTCTTAACATTCACCTTGCTGAAAATGTTACTGTAATAAGTGCCAATATTTTTAATGTTTCATTGAATAGCGGTGAAGTATGGTCACTTTTTGAGGATGGGACATGAAAGCGAAAATTGCCTTTCAAAAGCTGGAAGATGTTGACAGGAAAGAATGGATTCAACTCACAGAAAATGCTGTTAGGCCGTACTATATCAATCAGGAATATGAATATGCTAAAATAATGGAAAGCGGCGGGATATCCCCTATCTATTTTCTTTCCATTAGAGACCCAACTGGAAAAATTGGCTCAGGCATTGTATTTTATTCAACTAAAACGAGATTTGGAGAAATTTTGACATCAAATGGTGGACCTATTGTAATTGATGATTCACCTCAATTGTTGGAAGAAGGCTTACAACGTTTTGTCAAGGAATATAAGCATAAATTCCTGAATATCAGGATAGCATTCCTCCCCCCATCCAACCTGTTAAATGGAAGAACTATTCTTAAGGCAGTCCGGCCAGCAATGACTTCCATAGTGGATTTAACCCCACCTATTGAGGAAATTCAAAGGAAAGTTAAAAAATCTCGTCGAAGTCTCATTAGAAGGACCATAAACTCCGAAATTAGGATTCAGGAACTTTCAAGTTGGGACCAATGGAAAGAGAGTTACAATTTACAGATTTTACATTCGTCTGAAAAGGGGTATCCTCTCTATTACACTGAGGATATGTGGGGGAGGATATTCGAAAAATATTCAAATACAAATAGAGGTAAAAGAGTGACATTCGGTGCATATATTGAAGATAACATGATAGGAACAATTGGCCTAACAATAATTAAGGGTCGTGCAACAATGGATGTTCTTTCAGAGCGTCCCATAGAGGGAGTAGATAACGTATCGTCACTCTTAATGTGGCGGGCAATAGAATATTCCAAAAATATCCACTGCAATAGCTTTAATTTAAGTGGACTACCTTCTCCTAATTCAGGGCTTAGTGGTTTGAGAATCTTTAAACAGAGTTTCGGTGGTGCTGAAATTCCTATTGAGGAATACTGTAGCAGTAGTATTTTTGCATTTACATTTAATGCGCTACGTAATGCGAAGTTTTCCGCTTTGGTTAACAAAGCGTTTCTATTTTTGGGGGCAGATGCTTTATTTTGGAAAGCAAAATCCGCTGCTTCCCAGATGCCAGTCGCAAGACAAAACGCAAAGAATTATAGGCATAATGAATGACATTTATCAAATTCTAATAGCATTACGTTTTTGCTCTTGATCGATATTTCAGAAAACCAAATCTAATTCAAGGTTACGGCAATCGGATATTTTACCGCTCATTCCCTCAAGGACTATTTTCAGTTTCTCCTAAGTTTGTATACCCTGTTTGCTGCCATTTATAAGGCAAGAAACAGCATGAATTGGTGCGGATCGGATCATATGGCTCAGGTAAATTTTAAAACTTCATCAATAAACCTACATGATAGTGTGATGACCAGTTTTTAGAAAATATCTTGAAGATTATTTAGGCATTCCCACCATAAGTTTGTAATTAAAATACGTTAGCCCTGCAACTTCCATTAAATGTCTTCTCACATCTGTTCCAAGTGTAGAACCCATATAATCGCCAATTCTGAATTTTATTATCTTAACATCATTAAATCTATTAATTCTAAGTGATAGATCCATATCCTCTGCTGAATTCACATAAGTTTCTTCATATAATGGCCACGACCCTTTTATGAATTCGGTACTAAATATACCAAAGTCTGCTATTGATATAATATTCGGACCGTTCCCAAAAAAGAATCTCCAGTACCCATCTCTTGGAGGCAAGAAATATTTAACGCCATATCTCTTTTCTAACTTTATTTGCATTCGCCTATATTTCCCAAGCAATATAAAAAGTAAACTCCGAGTAAATCTTGGTTTGCTAAGCTTGCAAGGGATGGAATGATATCTTGAAGGCTCTGTGAAAACTGCTTTGTACTTTCTATTGTTTAGTTTCCCAAGTTCACTTACAAGTACAGATATATCGTCAATCTTATACATATCATCTCCAGAAAACACTATCCACTGAGGATTATACTCCAATGCTTTCTTGATTCCGATATTGATATTATGTGCAATATTGA
>JAKBQK010000270.1 GCA_021835265.1 Thermoplasmata archaeon | reverse complement strand
AACTAGCTGTGTATTTAGCCATAAAATTATATCTGAAGACTATAAAAAAATATTTTCAGAGGGAAAGACCGTTGTCGTATGGGTCGACAGTAGTTTACGAAAAAAGGAGATACAGACGGAACTGAGAGAAAAGCTTGAAAAGTTGATGATAAATTATGTTTAAAAAACCAATTAAAGTAATACTATGGGACTTCGATGGAACTATATATCACTCTGAAGACTCCTACAGGGAATATGCAAAATGTATTGAAAGCGTAATGAAGAACAGTGATTCCTTTGCAAATAAATCAATGCAGGTAATCAAGGATAAAGAAAATAAAGTAGGCGATGATGGCTGGGCCATTATTGCAAATCTAGCCAATGGTTCTGTATCCAGGGAAGAGATGGACATGTGTTTTGCCAGAACCAGAGAAAAAATGAATGAAGGTAAGATTAAAATTAACCTGCAGAGTACAGCAGTAAAGATACTAAAAAAGCAAGAAATAAGGCACATATTACTTACAAACACTCCCGAGAAATACGTAATTCCATTACTTGAAAACTTTGGGATAAAGAATCTGTTTTACCGAATAGTTTGCTCCGCTAAAAAACCAGATTCATTCAAAAATGTTATGAATGATTTGTTAACCAGAGAAAACATAAGATCAGAAGACATATTGAGCATAGGAGATAATTACAAAAATGATATCATACCATCAATGGAAATGGGATTCAAAACTGTGTTTATCCAGAATTACCAGAGAGATTCAAAAGCTGATCTCACTGTCAACCAATTGGAAGATGCTATACCATTCATAGAAAATTTTGTAAAAAATTAATTTTCTTCTTCCTCTTCAAGATCCTTAAAGATAATCAGGTGCTCACTGGCAACCCTGAATTTGATTTCACCCTGAAGCTTGCTGAGATGATCCCTTTCCGTAAAACATCTCATGCGTACGTCGTTATAAAGGAAGGTTATCATTCTTCTCGATCCCATGAACTGGTTTTCAACGACCTTACCTGTGAATGGACCTGCCAGATCAGGCACTATATCCTCATATCTTATTCCCGTGTCCGTGTCGATGTTCATTCCTGTAAGCATGGTCGCAGTCTTCCCATCAATAATATTGATCTCTCCAACAAAACCAGATACAAATCTAGTTTTTGGGTGTCTGTAAAGTTCTTCGGGATTGCCTGTCTGCTCAATCTTGCCTTTATGTATTATAACCATGCTGTCTCCAAGGGCCATCCCCTCTACCTGATCATGCGTTACATGTATTGCCGTTAGTTCAAATTCCCTCTGGATTCTCTTTAAATAATCTCTTAGATCAACCCTTACCTTTGCATCCAGATTTGAAAGTGGTTCATCCAGAAGAAGAATATTTGGTCTTTTTATAACTGCTCTCGCAAGGGCTACTCTCTGTTGCTGACCTCCGCTAAGTTCTCTTGGTAACTTAGAGAGCTTATCATCGAGCCCCATGATATTGGATATCTCGCTAATCTTTCTATCTATTTCTCCCTGATTCATTTTTAGCTGGATGAGAGGGGTTGCTATATTCTGATAAACGCTCAGATGAGGATAGAGAGCATAATTCTGGAATACAAGACCTATACTTCTCTTCCATGGTGGACTGTTCAGTATGTCCTTTCCTTCTACGATCATTGTTCCTGTATCAGCGGTTTCCAGACCAGCAATTATTCGAAGAAGTGTCGTCTTTCCAGATCCAGAAGGACCGAGGATGGTAAGATAGCTCTTCTCATTAAATGTAAGCTCTGGAACGTCAAGGGCAGTAAAATTTCCAAATGTCTTTTTTAAATTTTCAATCTTTATTTCACTCAATTAACATTACCTCCGGTTCTCCACAATTTATCCACTCTGTTCCTAACAATTATAACCAGTATAATTGATGGAATAATGCTCAGGATACTTGAAGCTGCGAGCATTCCATAACCAACTGCTTCGTGACCTATTGCCCCTCCTATAAGTATCGTAATAGTTTGAGCCCCATTTGGATAATATATACTAAGATTAAATGGTGAGTATGTAAGTGCAAGAGGGAATATAAGGGCACCCCAGGCAAGTATGAAAGCATAGAGGAATGTCACAAACATACCGTCATAGCTTAAGGGTACAATGATCTTTCTTAGGGTTCTAAAGAGATTCATTCCATCCATATTTGCTGCCTCCTCAACATGTTTGGGGAAATTTTGATAAAAGTTATACATCATCCATATTGAAAGAGGCAATATGAATACGGGGTATGAAATAATCAATCCACTTATCTCATTTAACTGTCCCAGTGATGCTATAATATTATGCATAGGTATAAGGAAAATGATTGTTGGGAGGGAATAAATAAAAAGTACAAAGCCTATGAATTTAAGTCCGCCAAGTTTATACCTTGCAGCAACGTAGGCTGCAGGAAGACCTATCAACACAACTATTGCTGAAGCGACAAGAGAGGCAATAATACTAGAAGTAAAATATGGTATACCGGTGTTTATGGCAACTTTATAATTGGATAGGGTGAGATGCTTCGGATAAAACATGGGTGGTATTCTTATTATTTCAGATAAAGGCTTTATGGAATCAAGTCCGAGGAATACTACTGGCCCTATAAGGAATATTATAAAAAGTGCCATCCCGACATAAACCAGGACTTTTGGAATTTCTTTATTGGGCAGATATTTCATGCCTGACTTCCACATTCTTGAAGTTCTTACCTTTGTCTTTCTCAGAGTGAAATAAACAAACACAACCGTAAACAATGAGGAAAGAACAGAAACAATTATTATTATAACAGCAGCGAGTCCTATATCCTGCCCATAATAATTTTGATAAGCAAAGTATGATAGATCATTAATACCAAAAGGGCTTGAATATGAATTGAGAACGTAAATTGGATCAAAAGTGAATGAACCATACATTAACATCAGAACAAAAGCAGAAAGTATGTTTGATTTTATATACGGAAGTTCTATGTTTATCAGCTTTCTGGTACCCCTTATTCCATCCATTGAGGTTGCTTCTTCTATGGAAGGCGGTACAGACTTTAGACCTGAATAAATTATGAGCGTTGCCAGGGGAAGACTGGACCAAACATCAACTAGAACAACACTCCAGGCTGAAAGGAATATATTTTGATGACCTATATAATACGGAATACCATAGGATGGATTCATCATCAGGAGCCAAATGTTTGCTGATGTCACCTGTGGAATGAATGAAGGAAGCAGGATAAGCGGGATTAAATAGGGTTTATTCAGTCTTTTTATAAGGGTAGCAAGAGGAATAGCAAGTAAAACATCTATAACGGGAACTGCTAGGGTGTAAATGATCGTATTGTCCACGAGCTGGTCCAAGTGAGGGGTTTCAACCAATATAATATAATTCTTAATTCCAACAAAAGTTGCTACCTCCGCAAAATTAAAAGATTCAAAAGAAATTATTACGTTGTCGAAAATTGGATACAGGACAAAAATAAAAAAGTAGATGAGAGCAGGCAAAGTAACAATTATTGCCTGCTTTCTAATCGAAGACTTTGACATGTTACAGGGTAATTCCTTGATTGTTTAATTCCTTTACCCATTCTGAGGCAGCTGTACTTAAAGCTAGCTTTGCTGTTGTCTTCCCTTCAAGATATTTAAGAACCTGGTCGTTGAAATCTGGAATCAGAGTTGAAAACAGTGGGGAGGCTTTTAGAAATACCTGAGAATATGTTTTATCTACCTTAATTGTGCTTGAATAGTTATTGATTTGTGAAAGCCAGGTGAAATTAGACAATTTTGATGCTGAAGAGAGACCAGAATATGTAGAAGGAACGTAGGAGTAGTTCTTAATTCCCATTGAAAACTCGGAAGATGATGATGCAAACTGAAGGAATTTAAGGTCCAGTGTAATGTTACTGCTGTAAGGATTTACCCCAAGGAATGTTGGAGAATATCCTGTGTAGCCGCCTGGAAGCAGAGATATTCCAAGATCATTTTTAACCAGTGAAGACGAGTTCTCATATGTAGGTATAAAGCTTGACCATGCCAGACCCATAGCATAATCGCCGGTTCCAAAGAAGAGTTCCTGCTGGTCATAACCTATGGGTTGTGAGCTTACACTTGGTTCGTAACTAGTTAAATTCTTGTACATTGTTAGGGCCTGTATACCGTAACTGTTGTTAAATGAAGGCACTACTTTTCCATTTTGAAATCCGAAATATGTCCAGTAGTTAGGTGAGCTATTTGCTGGTATTCCTGTTGTGCTCTGTCCCTGACCATAGGGGTAAAACAGGTTGTAGAAAGTATCTATTATTGAGTGTGATGCACTATCAGGAAACATGAGGGCATATTTATTGTTGGCTCCATTGAATTTAGTGTGTGTGGAAACATAGCTTGATACGGCATTCAATGCTGTCCAGTTGCCCAGTTTAGAAGGTGTAATATTATAGTGATACTGATCATAGAATCCCTTTTCAAGTGTTGCGTTATTGAAAACTGTCTTGTTATACACGAGTATATAACCAACAACAGTATGAATTGGTATTCCTATAAAGTTATAACCATTTCCAGTTGCATTGGGTGCATAAGAACCTGATGCCAAATCACCTGATAGGAAATTTGCAGAGTTCAGATATTTCTGCCCAAGTGAACTGTTTAGATTATAGAGATACGGAGCCAGGGCTGGGGCCTGGGAGGCATAGTACATAAATATATTTGGAGGCGATGTTTTTCCCTGAAGAGCGGCAAGTGCAGTTGTTGTCATATCTGAATATCCAACGGAGTTAATCTGTACATTCACGTTTGGATTTTTCTTCTCAAACTGTTGAGCCACAGCTTTCAAATATGATTCTGTCATACTTCCACTATCTACCATAACATTAATTGTTTGCTTTTTAGTGGGCTTATCAAAAATTAAAATACCCAATCCTGCAACAATTACTATAATCACCACAATTGCGGCAATCCACTTAACGGAGCTACCTTTTTTTGAGCTTTGCATTTTGACTCAAAGCCATATCTGGTTCAAAACTTAATCTTTTTCTATGTAGAATATTGTCTCAATTTATATAAATATAATGCATTTTACATATAATTAATGAGTTTTGGAAGCTAATTAAATCAAACTAACTTTTTAATATAAAGATATCATAAAAGAACAGTGAAATTATGAAAAATGGCGGAAGAGATGTATATATGGTTTCAGGAGGGGTGACAAAGTTTACTAAGTCTAACCCTGCAATGGATTTTAGATTGAGAACAAAGAAGGCCTTTGATTATGCCCTGAATGACATTGGAATCAGCGTGAAAGATATTGACGGCTCTGTAGCTTCATACTTCTCTGATCATTTTCAGAGACAATTAATGTCAGGAATTATGGCACAGGATTATCTTGCACTAACCCCCAAACCAAGTAAAAGAGTTGAAGGGGGAGGTGCGACAGGTGGACTGGCGTTTCAAACTGGAGTGGAAGAAGTTGCCTCAGGAAGAATGGATGTATGTGCTGTTTATGGGTTTGAAACAATGTCTCATGTGAATACATGGAAAGGGAATGAATTCATAGCACTTGCAAGCGATACAAACTTTGACTATCCGGTTGGAGGTTTTTACACGGGTTATTATGCTATGATGGCCGTAAGACACATGCACGAGTTCGGGACAACAGTAGAACAGCTTGCAAAGGTATCTGTAAAGAATCATGGCAATGCAATACACAATCCCTATTCACAAAGTCCAATGAAAATCACAGTTGAAGACGTGAGAAATTCTCAGATGGTATCATATCCGCTTACAAGACTCGACGTCTGTACAATGTCAGATGGAGCGGCTGTTGCTATACTTGCATCGGAAGAAAAAGCATTCGAAATGTCTGACCATCCAGTTAAAATTACGGGTATTGGAACCGGAACAGACACAATGCGTCTATCTGACAGACCAATGTTGAAGGTTCCGCTTCTGGCTAATGAGAAAGAATCAGATTATAAAAATCTAAAATATCCAGGTGTTCACTCATTTAGAGCAGGAAGGTCTGCGGCAATAGAGGCTTATAAAAATGCAGGCATTACAGACCCACTGGAAGAGATCGATGTGGTAGAGTTACATGATGCGTATACATCCTCAGAGATACAGACATACGAAGATCTTGGTTTGTGCAAATACGGAGAGGGAGGACATTTCGTGGAAGAAGGAAAAGCAGATATTAACGGGAAAGTTGCTGTAAATCCATCTGGTGGGTTGCTGGCTTCAGGGCATCCAGTGGGTGCAACTGGAATAATGCAATCTGTTTTCATGTTCTGGCAACTGCAACATTCCATAAAGAAGCATTTCAAGGACGACGCGCTTCAGGTAAAGAATGCCAAGAGAGGACTTATCCACAGTCACGCTGGAACGGGTACTTATGTAACTGTATCAATTATGGAGGCGGTAAAATGACCATAGATTATGATGCAAAAATGCCAGAAACTCAGAGTGGAACGGAGGTATACAACACTGATCCACTTATTGTAAAATCCAGCTATGAAATAGATTACATCCACAGTTATGCACAGGATTCAGAATTCTTCAGGGCACTGGGAAAAAAGAAACTGATGGGTAGCAAATGCAAGAGCTGCGGATATGTATATGCAACACCAAGGGGACATTGCATGTTTTGTGGTTCAGAAACAGAGTGGCATGAATTACCAAACGAGGGGAGAATCCACACATTTACAACTTGTTACTTTGGAAGTGAAAAGTTTCTTCCTGAAACTCCGTTTAACCTTATTATGGTGGAGTTTGAGGGTGTTGATTCTCTGTTCATGGCTAGACTGATAGGAGCGTCTCAGGAAGATTTGAAAATAGGCATGAAAGTAAGAGCAAAATTCAAGAGAAATCTTACTTTTAGTCCTACAGATGTCTATTTTGTACCAATGAAGGAATAGAAATATGACTTCTGACAATTTTTTTTCTAATCAGGATAAAAGGGTTTTTATTTTAAAAATGGAAAATCAGGTAGATAGAGGGGCGCTATTATCAAGGTATAGCAGGACATCATCGCTTGATATAAGGGAACTTTATAGAAAGGAATTTCAGGAAAATCCAGACAGAGGTAAGAAATTTTATGAGCGGGTATTTCTGGAGTATGGCGATGAATCTGTAGCTGAATTAATATCGATTCAAATAGGCATACAGGGGATATCAAATATAGTAACAAAGTTAATCGAGGAATGCAGGGTTGGTTTATCCTATCTTGAAAAATCCTCAAGATATGTTAGCTATGAAAAAAAAGTAGATGGAAAATACCTATTTCTTGATTTTGAAAAGACTGGTATTGCGAAAAAATTTGAAGATGAGTATAATTCCTTAATGGAAAAATTATTTGAATTCTATTCATATGGAATTCCAATAATTAAGGAGAATTTAAAAACAGATTTTCCACTTTCGAGTTTCCAAACTGAAGGGGAAGATTCAGCTTCAAAGGCCTATGAAACTGCCGTTAGATCAAGAACACTGGATGACATGAGGGCAATCCTTCCTTCCAGCACCCTGACGAATATGGGCATATCCGGAAATATCAGGGCATTCATTCATCTAATCCAAAAACTGGATCAAAGCGGAATACCAGAAGCGAAGGAAATTTCTGATCTACTTTATGACGAACTCTTCAGCGAGTTTGAAAATTTAGTAAAGTCCGCTAGAGATCCCCGTTACACCAAAAATCATGAGCCCGGAATTGAACAGTCACGCTGGAAC
>JAKBQK010000186.1 GCA_021835265.1 Thermoplasmata archaeon | reverse complement strand
GGGGATCTAATGAGAAATTCGATCAGAAATGCAGGATTTACATGGCGTCCTTACGTATTAAGGTCATACTTTGACAGCAGGCTCCTACTGGCACAGGACGAAAGGTTGATCCCGCGGGATTATCGGCAGTTTTTCATGGGTCACGTGGGAGATATCGAAGCCACATATACATTGGGCAAGGGAAGGCTTCCAACGGATATGATACAATCCCTGAGATCGGCTTATGAGAAATCAACCAAGTTCCTGGAGACTGAACGCAAAGGATTAACCGAAGCGGAGGTAGAAGATAAATTCAGAACTGAATTATTGATAATGTCAGGATTTTCGGAAGATGAGATTAAGGAAAAAAATCTGCTTAATATGAACGCAGAAGAAATAACAAAATTGGCACGTGAAAAAATCTTTGGAATCAGCAGGAAAGATATATCAGGTCAGATTCAAAAAGATAAGCAGGAAATGAATGGTTCTCATAAGCAGAAGGTTGTTTCTATCGATTTGATAGAGGAATACATAAATCAGGGATTTGTTGTTAAAATGGCATTGGGGAATGATAAGGCTATAGTGGAATTGGCTTAATACTTCTTTTCCTCTTTTTCAAGTGGTTTTAAGAGGTATGGGACATACTTAAGGGGGATCTCTCCCTTTGCTAACATCATTGGAAGATCTATTAATGTTTCAGATTCTTTATTCTGTGAACTTAACCTTCGCTCAATCCCCAATACCTCATTAAAACGCCTTAATTCTCTCTTTTTACTTTTCTTGCCAATACTGTTAACTTCCTTTCGGAATTGGGCATTAACAAATTCCATAAACCCAAGCCCTGCACTGTACCATACAATCCCATGATTGTCCACTTCCTTGTCTATTGGCCATCCTTCCTTATCAAGTGCCTTTATTGCTCGCTCAATGTTTCGGTATTTATCCTTCCCAGAGGGCATTGCCCTGATGTTTTGAAGAATACGATACATGATGTCAATATCCATGCGATATTGTAGGAAAAGCCACAGAATATTGTTTTTTATTGGTTCCTCAGGGCCATTGTCAGGGAGGCTTCTCACAATTGCTTAATCATAGTTATTACTTAAATATTTCTAAGTAAATAAAGGTCGACACGATTTGAACTAACGAGATTTAACTTATTACCGAGAATTTACATGTTTATGCGGAAATCGAGCAAGCACCCGGTCTTATTTAAAACGAGCATGTACGTGAATGTCCCATATTTTTTGGTGGAGGAACAGAACATAACGGAAAAAAGCCAAGTGAAATATGAGAGGTACGGCAAAAACGGCCTTACAATAAGGATCGGGGGAAAGCCATGATCGACATGGGAAAGCTTAGAGAGGTATCACAAAATGATCCGGATTTGCATAAAATAATCATGCAGGAGCCATTGCAAATATCAGAGCAGGAGTTCTTATCAAAATTTTCGTTGCTGTGGAACTTAGCGAAAAAGGAGTTAAAACCATGAAGAGGGGTGAAGAGGGCCTCCACAGCCCAGAACAACCAAACCTGCAATGGAATCATGGAGATCAAGCTTTTAAAGTTTATCATCCCAAGCCCATCTGTCCCAGATGTGGCAAGAAAGCGGTCACATTTTACATTAGGGGCAATAAAAGAGAATATCTGCCCATGGGATACTACTGCAACCAATGTGATGAACCAGTCAAAACAATGTCAGCAGTCCCTCCCAGAGTATTCCGGATGGGAATTGAAGAGTTCCTTCACACCACATCTGAGAGATACGATGTCATATTGGCAGATCCAGCGTGGACTTACGATAAAGAAGCCCCACGTGAATCTGACAGGATAGCCACACACTACAACCAGATGACTACTGAAGAGATTTGCAGGTTGCCAGTTCAGAATATAACCAGAAAGGATGCTTATGCCTTCATTTGGACAACATCACCCAAGGCAGATGATGGAATGAAAGTCCTCAACTCATGGGACTTCACGTATCTGACCCAGATGGTATGGGATAAAGAGCTTATGGGCTTAGGACACGTTGTGAGACAGCAACATGAAATTTTATTGATTGGAAGGAAAGGAAAGCCCAAGCCTCCGGTGGTTAAATTCCGATCCGTGATCCGAGAAAAAAGGACAGACCATTCCAGGAAGCCGGAAAAATCATATGAAATCATAAATTCGATGTTTCCAGATGCCAGTAAAGTTGAGTTATTTGCCAGATGGGTTCACGAAGGATGGACGGGAGTTGGCTATGAAGCAGAAGTGAAACCTGAAATAGTGCATGCAAAAAATCAGAAAAAGTGCATGCAAAAATTTGAAGTCGAGGTGATCTGAAATGACAGGGGAAAGAATCAAAGTTAATTCCATCATCTTTGATCAGACAATCTACCCCAGACTTACCCCTGACATTTCTCTGATCCAGAAATACAGGGATGCAATAGGTCAGCTCCCTCCCATCGTTATAGACCGGAAAAACAGGTTAATTGATGGATACCATAGATGGCAAGCTCTGATTGCTGAGGGCATTGAAGAAATCGATACCATCCTCTTTGACAGTGATAATGACAGGGATTGCATGATGGAGTCAATTAGACTGAATGCAACACACGGAAAGCAGTTAACCCAGACAGAGAAGAAGGAATTGGCCAGGAAAATGTATCTCCAGAATGTTGAGGAAACCCAGATACAGGGTATTCTTTCAGTCAGCGAAAGGACGTTAAGGAACTACCTCAGGGATGTAAAAGAAGAGCAGGTTTCAAAACGTGACCAGGGCATTAAGGAACTTTGGGAAAATGGAACATCCATACGGAGAATAGCAGAAATTATGGGTTTGTCAAAGACCAGAGTGGATGAAATAGTGTCCTCTTTTGGCAAGGTTGCCGAAACCGGACAGTTAATCCCTACCATAAGACAGTCATGTTTTAATTGGTGGGAAAATCCAGAAGATCTCCTTACCACGAGACCCAAAAAGCTCCCAGTATGGGCCTTAGAGAATTTCCTATATTTCTTCACCAGGAGAGAAGATGTAATAATGGAGTATGGAAATCCTGAGATCGCAAGCAACATCGAATTGGCATGTCACTCATGGGACAGGGAATATGTGCAGGAAAACTACCTTTCTAAACCAGAGTCAGCGGATCCCCTGAGTTCTCCTGACTTCATATTTTTGGATGAATATGCTGATGCTTACGATAACGAAGATCCCAGAGCAAAAGAGTTGTTATTGGAAAGGGTCAAAACACATCTCAATGACATAGCTGACAAAACAGGGAAACTCCGGAAGCAACCAGTGATTGCAGTTACAGTATCAAGCGATAAATGGAGATATTGTGACATTCACTACGAAATATGGGAGCATATGCTCAGCTTAGGGATGCAAAGAGTTGGCGAAGTATATGTGATTTATTCCCCAGATCCCAAATCCAGAGAGGAATTTTTCAAAGATGGAAACCACGATCTGATGATGGTAACCAATGAAATAATGCTATTCTCAAGGGACACTGAAAGCCATTTAGCGAGGATGTTCAGAGAAGCATGGGCAGTTGCGGATGGAATTAAAATAGAGGAGAGTGAGTGACATGACAAAACAGAAATCAGAAAAGAAAAATGACACAGTTCAGAAATCAGAGAAAACAAAAAAACTTTTAGAGGATCTCAAGAGTGGGAATGTCACGGCATCGTTAGGAAAAATGCCAATCTCATTCAATTTAGACCCAGAAAATATAGTTTATCTCACACCCCAGGGCCAATTTTATCTTTCCGTTTACAGGGGCATGGATGAACAGGGAGAAGATAGGTGGAGTGACAACCTGAAATTTACGGCTCCTCTCCATGACCTCTCACTGATAAAGCAAGGGGAAAATTGGAAAATCCGTTATATCTTTGACAATGATGTTAGGCAGGATTCCATCGATACAATGCTGAGCTTCCTCAGCAATAAACTAAAGTTAGACACAGGTTCGACCAAGCTCTTTGCCCAGTTCCTTTACAAGTTCAAGACATATAGGGAGGAAAATAAGGAATTTGAGATATTTTATGAGCCCGTTGCAGTGGTTGACGGAGTGATTAAGATAAACAGGATTGCGGAGCAGCAAACAGAGGAGATACTTAAGATGCTCATTCAGCTTCATGTGATCTCTACTCACCCCGATTCATTCTTTACATCTGTCCTATATAACATGGTTTTACCTTTCTCCTATGAGATACGATACCATGGCCAGAAATTCCCATACAGGTTGTTATCAGGTAGGACGCACGGTGGCAAGACCTCAGAGCAAATTCTTCTTACGTTAAAAGGATATGACCAGTCCCTCAAGGAGAGGAAGGAAAACCTGAACACAATCAAAACCATCTTTACATTCGGCCAGCAGGTCGAAAAATCAAGACTGCCCTTTGTGATGGACGATGCTAATAACGAGTGGCTCAAGTTCCATTCAGAAGAATTGAAGGGAGGCACTGATGGAGTGAAATTCATGGCACGGGGAACCAGAGCCCAGACCCAGATCGTATATGAGATGTTAGGTATGCCAGCAATGACAATGAACCAGGAACCTGTTATTCCTTTAGCTCTGAAAGACAGAATTATCATGAGTCATTTCACAGAGGAAAACCAGCGACGACAGAACAAAAAAGAGTGGGAGAAGTTTTCTGATCAACTCAAGCCAGGATTCATGTTTAACATTTTAAAGGAGACATTGGAGGGGAAAACCATTGCCGATCTGCTCAATGATATCCATAAAAGCGTAACGGCAGATGGTGAGATCAACCAGAGAATAATCACCTATGCTCATGAACTCCTAAATGGATTAGCTGACAGGTATAACCTTAAGATCCCAGATTGCCCTAAATTGGATGCAGGTAATGCAGGATATGATCTGTTAGAAACCTTCTGCATATACGTTTCAACCAGATACAACAGCAAGGACAGAGATGGAACAACATATCAGAAGTTCTGTCCCTACTACACAAAAAAGGAAGGGGAGAAAGATGAAATGAGAATTACCACAGAAGGATTTAATGACTTCAAGAACACCCACAGGGAACTGAAACTGGATACTATGACGGACTTTATAAATGAGGTGAAGAACCCTGAAGTTAAAATTAAAAAACCATACATCAGCGCATTGGAGCGCTCTGCCCAGTGCATAGTTGTCCCATTGAATCTGGTATTGAAAGAGGAAGACCCAGAGAAAGTGGTAGAGGCAAAAAAAACCAAAGAAAAGATTGATGCATGGAGAGATGGGATTCATAAAGAGATCCTCGGATAAGAGATCTCACCTGAATCTCACCTGACCAAAACAGGTAAAATAAAGGTTCTGTTGTGATTTCTCACCTGAACCTCACTTTTAAAAGTGAGATGGCAAATCCTACAGAATACTTATTCTCTATGATATAATATTAGAATCTCACCTAATATATGTTACATGATACAATACATGATCTTTTTTTCTGATCCCCTCTATAGACATGATGTTACGGGGGTGAGAAAGTGAGATTTCATGCTGAGCCCGTATTTCTGGGAAAAAAACTCTCACTTTTTCAGGTGAGATTCAGGTGAGGTCAGGTGAGAAATCCATTCAGTGCGAGATATGGAACCGCTAAGGATCATATCTCAGGGATAGGGATTTAAAGGCTTTCCTGACGATCTGATAGCGGTTCTATTTCTTTTTCCCATTACTCAAACTCCTAACAAGAAAATAGAGAGAACCTTAGCACCCAGACCTTGTAGATGGTGATTACAATTCCTACGAAAGTTCCAGACAAACTCGTTATGAAAGGAGTAGAGGATAGTAGACTTTTACTAAGATAATGGTAAAGTAATCCTTAGAAGATTGATCAGATTTTGTCGAAGATCTAATGATAAACCATATTGCTCAGAATTCCAAGGTGTATGGCGAGCCTCTGGTATATTCATGAAGGCATTCTAAATTAACACTTTATGCTTAAAGTCCAACAAAATTATCATTTATCATCTTGAACACTCTCTATTATTGAGATATGTCGTTGTAAGGGTTTTCGTGATAAACAAGCAATTATTTTTAAACCAAATAAAGTTAACGGCCTATGGTGAAAATGAGCTTAGACATCAACATTTTCAATGAAGTGAGAATGCCGTTTATAGAGGAAGAAAAAAGAGCACCGTTTTTTGATATGTCATCAAATCTACTAAAAAGTGGATTCAAAAAAGAGGCCTATATTTTGTTACTCTCAACATGGAATTTTGCTTATTTTCGCTATATAGTAAACAAATTCGACCTCAAACTCTTTGAGAGAAGCGTAAACGAATTTGAAAATACAATCTCTGCCATAAGAGAATTACGGTTTTCTAATCTTGATTTTGATAATCTTACTAATAAGACTTATTCTACAATTGTAAATTCGTTTGATAGTCTCAATTCGTGCAAATTCTCTGATGAATCAGGAACAGAATCACTTATTGGAATAACTGGAACTACAAAACTTATGCATTTAATGCACCCAGATTTGTTCATAATATGGGATGGGTATATTAGGGGGTCTAAACCTAAGAGATATTACAATTTTGTCGACTCAAGGATTATAAAAGCAGGGTGGAAATATAAGAAATATGAGGAATCCGGGGATGGTTATTTCTCTTTTTTAAGGGACATGAAAGAGGCATTTTCTAACGTTATAGTTGATTATGAAAAGCTAAAACTAGAAAAAGCAGTGACAAAGGCTATAGACGAGTTCAATTATATGGGCATAACTAAGCCAATTATGGCACACGAGAAAGAAATAAAGGAAGAAAAGAAGAAACGAAAAAAGGAAAACTCTGGCTAGCTATCACTTCTGAAATTTTGATGTTATTAATATCAAGATTAACACCCAATCAATAAAACAGGCAACCTTCTTTAATATGATCGCCATATGACTCAATATTAAAAATTGAAATCAACCGTAAATCACACAACTTTTTTTTAATATTAACTGCTTTCAACACTGAGGAACACAAGTTATACGGTTGATTGATAATGTAAAAGCCAAAAGGTTGCCTGAATTTTTGTTTAAGAGTCATATCCATAACTTGTCCTAATCAGTTATTATACAAATATTATAGGATTGCCTTTTAGAACAATCGAAAATAATAATACATTCATTCTAAGACTTCCTGAATCAATGCTTTCAAGCTGCCTTATTTGAGCTATAGAACTAAGAATGAATAATTTACCCATGATAACTGGTGGAAGCCAAATTAAAGGCATTTTGGAAAGGAATTGAATAGACACGGTCTCGAATAAAAGATAGATATACATACAAATTTTTAGTCAGTTGTCTTTTACGTAAAAAAGATTCATAATTGATCAGAGTCTAAGTATAAAACTCTGACAATGATTTTGAAAAAAATATTTTCGATTTACCCATGCTTTGACAGGATAGGAATATCCTATAGATTTTACATTATCAGAGTTTGGAAATCCGAAGTCTGATTCTATATGAGACATCCGATTATTAGATATATTTATAGGCGAAATATTTTGAATAATAAATTCTTGATATTTTGATATATTTTAATTTCAAAGGCATTTAGTTTCTTTTAATTCAAGGATTTTAGAATATATCAAAGGTGGATATATTGGGGATATAAATATGATATAAATATAGAAACTTTATTTAACTCATTTATCTTATCTTTTAGAGAATAAATGTTTTCTGATAATAAATTTATAATATCGTCTGACCATGAAAAATTTAATGAACAACTTGGGGTGAAATATACTAAAGA
>JAKBQK010000327.1 GCA_021835265.1 Thermoplasmata archaeon | reverse complement strand
AGCAGCAAAAGCCAAATTACCAACTTTGGCAGGATTTTTTGATATATACACATTCAATGATGGGGAACCCAATGAAAATGCAGTAATTGTAAAGGGTGATGTCACAGGAAAAGAAAATGTTCCTGTTAGAATACACAGTGAATGCCTGACAGGAGATGTTTTTGGATCAAAGAGGTGTGATTGCAGAGACCAGCTACTGAAGTCTCTTGTATATCTGGGAGAACAACCCTATGGAATGCTTATTTATCTGAGACAGGAAGGCAGAGGAATTGGACTTGTAAACAAGATAAAGGCATATAGCCTTCAGGAAGAGGGATATGATACTGTTGAGGCAAACCTTAAACTGGGACTTCCAGCAGATCAGAGAGATTACACATTTGCGGTGGATGTAATAAATTATTTCAGGATAAAAAGCGTGAAATTAATGACAAATAATCCTGAAAAAATAAAGTTTCTTGAAGAAAACGGAATAAACGTCTCCGGGAGGATATCCATAAAAAGTCAGACGACGGAGTATAACAAATTCTACCTGATGACAAAGAAGGAGAAGATGGGTCACCAGATTTGATCAGAAAATAAAAACCCATCATGGAAAAAATTCTTTTTATTTTAACATAAATAATCGATTTTGCAGCAGTCTGTGAATCCTGTTAAATTCATGTATAATATATTTCTTGTTCTAATTGGGTGGCAAATGTTTTTTAAAAATAATACACTGATCATATATGACAGCCGTAAATGCTTATATAACCAATGCACCAGATGGTGGGATAAAATATGAACAAGTTGAAATCAAGGATTCTCCAGGCAACGTTTCACTAAAGCCATTAGTAACTGGAATTTGTGGAACAGACAGAGGAATTGTAAACGGGGCACTTTCCTTCGCATACAACCCGGAAGGATATGATTTCTTGGTAATCGGTCATGAATCATTATGCATGGTGACCGATTCCAAATCTAATAAATTCAAGAAAGGAGACATTGTTGTACCCATAGTAAGAAGGCCCGGTGATTGCCCAAATTGCAGGATAGGCAGGCCAGATAACTGCTCGGATGGGAACAAGCATGAAGCTGGAATTACAGGTCTTCATGGCTTCATGAGGGACTCGTTTAACGAATTCGATTACAATTTAGTTAAGGTTAAGGATACCGATCTTGGTGAAGTTGCAGTACTCACAGAACCCACAAAAAATGCTGTTAAAGCATTCGAGGTCTTTGATAAGGTAAGAAGCAGATTTATCTATGAAAATGAGTATTCAACTTTTGAAGGAAAGAACGCACTTATAATTGGTTCAGGTAGTGAAGCTTTTCTTTACTCGTTCCTCGCAAGGGACTATGGTTTCAACACATACATGGTCAACAGGCATCCAATAGACCAGATACCCACAGAGCTCTGTAACGCATTTGGAGTTAATTTCAGGGATACATCAAAAGAACCTGAATTTCCAGGGGAAATGAAGCTTGATTTTATAGTTGACACAAGCGGTGATCCTGCTACAGTGCTAAGGTTTCTAAGAAAGATGAACCATAATGGCATCCTCATACTCTTTGGAACAAATGGGAAAGCACCTCAGGCAGGATTGTCAGGGGAGGACATAGATTTCATCGTGGAGAGAAATATAACAATAGCCGGTTCAGTAGATGCCGCTGAGATCCATTACCTTAAGGCGCTGGATTATCTCTCCAAGTGGAACCGTCTTCACAGGGGAATACTAAGTAGAATGATTACTAATAAATTTGCTCCTGGTGAACAGGGGGTTTTTAGCAAAAAGCCACAGGGAGAAATCAAAAGCGTAATTAAATGGGAATAGGATATAGGTCAGGCAGTGAAAACAGAAATCTTTAGTGGGAAGGCGTTTTCGGGCAGCATAGATAGGGAAACTGAAAAGCTGGTAGAGAGGTTTGTCAGCATACAGGGAAGAAAACCAAAGCTTCTCATAATAGATCCCACACAAAGTGAAGAAACAAAAGTTTATGGCAGAAGTAAAATCAGGAAGGCTGACAGGCTTGGAATTGAAACTTTCCCACTTTTTCTCACTTCCCCTGATTCAAATGGAAACCCGCTTGAAATTATGGAAAACATAATTTCTGAAGTTAATCCAGATGGAATAATTGTGGAAAGACCATATCCATACTGGCTTGATTCATTTTATATAGAACAGATAATACCAGAATATCTCGATATCGAGGGAATTTCAATAAAATCACAGGGAAAGAACATGATCGGGTACCCATATATTCTTCCAGCAACTGCTGATGCTGCAATGCGGATAATACTGAGTCTGGGAGAAGATCACAGTAAGAATGTGTGTATTATAAACAGGTCAACAATAGTGGGAAGGCCCCTAGCAATGGCTCTTCTGAATAAGGATTTTACAGTAACCATGTGTCATAGCAAAACCAGAGATCTGAAGTCAATAACACGTGCAAGTGATATAGTTGTTTCTGCCATAGGAAAACCAGGTTACATAACTGCAGATTTTATATCAGAGGGTGCTTCACTAATAGACATAGGAACAACTGAAGTGAAGGGTAACATTGTAGGTGATATAGATTATAATTCAGTATTAGGAAAGGCTGCATTTGTGACGCCTGTACCAGGTGGAGTTGGCCCAGTAACAACATCAGTATTATTCAGCAATATGATGAAAGCTTCCATAGACAGAATTGAAGAAAGGCTTAATTTTTGATCTCTTTTTGTTAACGGAATAGTCTGTGGGATAGAAATTCAACGGATAATTAATTAACTGGTAAGTTAATATCTTTTTTATGGCTCTATCTGAGAAGGAAAAATTAGTTAACTTTCTAAAATCTTCATTGAAGGATAAATCCGCAATTTTAGGGGTTAGCAGTGGAATTGACAGCTCACTGGTACTCATGTTACTTACGCTTTCCATACCAAAAGAAAAAATAATGCCCATATTCCTTCCAGAGTCATCAGTAAGTCAGAATGATTTAAATGATATCATTGCACTGGAAAAAGCTTCAGGTATTAAAATAAAGACAGTATATATAGAGAACATAATCAAGGCATACAGCAATTTACTGGAAATAAAGGATATGAAATCACTTGGAAATGTAAAGTCAAGAATCAGAATGACCGTTCTTTATTATTATGCTAATATCAACAGTGGAATGGTTGTGGGAACAACAAACCTGACAGAGTATATAACAGGATACTTTACGAAATTCGGTGATGGAGGCTGCGATATAGAACCAATCATTGGTCTTACAAAAACAAAGGTAAGGGAACTTTCTGCAGAAGTGGGTGTTCCAGAAAGCATAATAAAGAAGCCCCCCAGTGCAGGTTTATGGAAGGATCAAACCGATGAGAAAGAGCTTGGCTTTTCCTATTCATTAATCGACGAAGAGGTAGACTATTTCATCAGAAACGGAAGTTTCGAAGAAAATCATGTGGGTAAGAGGGTTAAATCCCTTTATGAGGCAAGCATGCACAAGAGAACACTTCCAGTGGGACCGGAAAAAGATTAACAATGCTGACACTTGAAAGTAAGGATTTCATTCAGCTCAGTTTGCTTCTAGTGATCGCATCTTTCTCTATTCCTATAGCTAGGAAGGTATCACTGGTTGAAATTCCAATTCTGATATCTCTGGGATTGTTATTTGGACCAGGTCTCGGAGTAATTAATCATAGCTTTGCGGAGTACATGATTCAGGATTTTGCAGGATTTGGCGTGGGAATACTCGGACTGGTAGTCATACTCTATTACGAGAGTCACAACATAAATTTTAGGGTAATAAGGAAGTTTCTTCTTAACATCATATCCCTGAATACAGTAGGTATGGTTGTTACTTCTGTAGTTGCGGGCGTATTCTTCTCACTGCTCACAGGTGCGCCATTTCTGATTGGATTCCTGTTTGGAGCAATAATATCCCCAACAGACCCTTCAACCCTAATACCGCTGTTCAGGAAGATTAAGATAAAGGATGATTACTCGGGCACACTCATAGGTGAAAGTCTTTTCAATGATCCACTGGCAATTATTCTTGTTACACTGGCTATATCATTCATTTATTCAGGATCTTCGTATTCTACACTTTTCAACAGTGTTACAGGTGCAGTGGGCATTATTGGTGGCATTCCACTTTTCCTTGTTATCCAGATAGCTGTCCCATCGGTATTTGGAGTTGCCATGGGCTTCGGAATTATATATCTCAATAAATACCTAAATTTCGAGAACCTTATTGTTGGTCTACTCCTTGGTGTGGTATTGTTTGAACTTACTGTGCTTTACGGATTAGGCATAACTCCATTCCCAGCAATCATTGCAACGGGTGCAATAGTCGGAACATTCACAGACAAGAGTATATTCTGGTCAAGGGAATCAAATTTTCAGGAAAACCTCTCTTTCCTGGCACAGGGTATAATATTCATTCTGGTGGGGAGCCTAATAACGATTGGTGACATTACCGGTTATTTGCTTCAGGGCTTTATCCTTACACTCATTGTCATTTTTGTGGTAAGACCAATGGCAGTATTTATATCATTACCACCTGGAAGATCCAAGAATAAGGGTCCGGCAAAAAGCTGGAGAACAAAAACTTTCATAGCGCTTTCAGGACCACGTGGTGTCGTTTCTGTGGTTGAAGGGGCAGTTCCCTATTCAATTGGATTACTGTCTGGTAATGCCTTACTGCTTAAATGGGGACTCGTACTTGAAATAGATGTTACTTTCATAGTATTAATATCAATCCTTTTACAGACAATATACCTCCCAATAGTAGCAGGGAGATTATTGCCCCAGGATGCAACTCAAACCTGAATTTCCTCTGTCATATCCAGAGACTGAAAAACCCTTCTCCTATCTTTATAAAACTGGTTTACCATATAATAGAAGTCCTTGTAGTTTGAAATTCCCTTTTCGATCATCTTATCCAATATCCTTGTCCTGAGGTCTATCTCTTTCTCAAGTTCATCCTCGAACTTCCCCTCCTTCTCGGCTATTTTCTTTATGGCATAACTGAAGCCGGAATAGTTCTGGGTATCTGACTGTTCATTGAGGATAAATGCATTATTGATCAGTATATCCTTGGAGATGCTATCCTGTCCTGCTATCTCTGAAATTGTCTTTATTCTCCTTCTTGATCCACGATCATCAGTTACATTCTGCAGTATTACTGCAACATCCAGTGTCAGGAGCAGATTTCGGGGAATGTTAATGGGTTTAGACTCCATCCTGTGAATGAAAGTACTAATATCATCTGCGTGGAAAGTGCCATAAACATATCTTCCAATGGACATTGCCTGGAATAGGGTGAACGCCTCAGCACCTCTTACCTCTCCCACAATAACGTAGCTTGGTCTCTGTCTCATAGTTACGGTAAGAAGGTCAAACATATCTATCTCCCCTGCCCTCTTTCCTGTTTCAGGGTCAAGTTTTCCATATCCCGTTCTTGTTACCATTGGAACCCAGTTTTCATGAACCAGGTTTATTTCTCTCGTATCCTCTATGGAAACAATCTTCTTTTGTGCAGGAATGAATAAAAGTATGGCGTTCATTAGAGTTGTTTTACCTGTGGCAGTACCACCCACAACCATCACATTTCCGCCATATTCCGTAAGCAACCAGAAGTATGCAAAGACCCTGGTGTTACATAGAGACCTCTGTATTAGGTCAAGTGGTGTCAACGGCTCTTCCTTGAATTTCCTAATGGTAAACGATGATCCCTTATTTGTTATATACTTCCCTATGGATGCAGATATTCTGGAACCATCTTCCAGTGTTGCATCAACAATGGGGTTTGATATGGATATATGCCTTCCCACGTCCTGAAGTATCTTCTTAACAAAGGTCTCGAGCTCTTCGACATCGTCATATATTATATTAGTTGGAATAAATCCAAAGGCCTTGTGATAAACGAATACGGGAACCCCAGGAGCATCACAGGAAATATCCTCAATATTAGCATCCCTCATGATCGGATCTATTTTTCCGAACCCCTTTATATCTCTTTCAACATAGTATGTCAGGCTATCCATTTCATCAGGTGTGAAGGAGTTAGTCATTCTAAGTGCTTTTGTGAACTGGTCGACTGCATCATCCTTTGTTAGCCCACTTATGTTATACATTTCAGGGTCTGTTATGGATGCAATGAATTCATTCCTGTACTTAGCATATAACTTCGCAACTCTTTCTTTCACCTCAGGTTCATTAACCTCGTACCTGAAAATGGTAGCTCCTCTATCAAAATATACCCTTGAGAATACAGTCCCGGGTATCAACTCCTGAAAGAACTTATCCTCATTTGTCCTCTTCACAGTCCTGACAGGTGTTATTACCTGCCTGCTGAGGAATTTCCTCTTTTTTGTCTTCTTCTTTTTTGTTTTAGAAAATAAGGCCATTTAGAGCACCCCTATTATCGCTAGAACCATTATACTTATCAAAACCAATATTCCTGACATCATGGCACCTGAAGTTAGTCTTCCGTCCCTGAAAACTCCTGATATAAGTCCACTTGCAGCACTTTGAACAATTACACCTGCAGAGAATAACTTTTCTATCAGTCCATAGGAAGAGGAAGCAAGATTCAGAACGCCTCCACCGCTCAGGCCTCCACCTGCAATCTGCGGGAAGAAAAATGTATCCAGCATAACAATAACAAATAGGAAGACTCCGAATGATGTTGCAAGGGTAGTAGAATAACTTCTCATATCGGCAAATCTACTTTCCCTCATTAGGTAGGTTTGTGTTGTGAAACTTGATACCAGGGATATAACATCAGATGTATTGCTGCCTGATTCACTTGCCTTTTTTATAATCTTGCCAACCCTTATAATGGACGGTGATTTTAGCCTCTTCCCGAAATCATTCAGGGCAGTTTCTACCGGTATTCCAAGCTTAACCATTCCAGCTAGATGTTCAATTTCAATAGACAATGGACCATATTTATTTTCCGCTGATCTCAGTATAGCTTCTGACATTGGAGTTCCAAAATTTGTATGTCCTGCAAGATCCCTAAGGAAATCAGGAAGTCTTCTTTCCGCTTCCTCTATTCTCTTAACTCTTGCAAAGTCCGCAAGACCAAATGGGAAGAACAGAATTACCATGGCAATGGAGGATAATGTCAGCGGATGAACCAGTGGGTTGAGATCGTTTATCTTGAAAAAATACCCAGTAAAGAATAAAACGAATATTGTTAGAACTGATCCTGCAAGCGCCACATATCTAAGCTCAACCCCACCAATTTCACCCTTCATACATCCACCTCTCCAATGGTACTGCTAAGGATCAGAGCAAACATAACCGCTATTATTGGGATAATAAGGAACACAATTAGATATAGCACAGTATCAGTCAGTGACCCTTCTCCTGGTATCACGGAAGTTACCGTACCTATGATCACCATTAATATTAGCGGGAACATAATTCCAACTATTATATAACTTTCAGCGAGTACTGAGAGAGACTCTGTGTTCCTTTTTATTAGCGTGCTTAGTTCGGTCTGATACTGTACCGCCTTATCCTTGAAATAGCTCTTCAGGTCACCACCAGAAGTGAGAGTGGTTATGATTCCCTGGAAGAATTCTGAGAGTCTCTGAGACGGAGAATTTGCGGCTCCATCCTTAACAGCGTTTATTATATCTTCTCCAAACAATCTTGTTGATACCGCTATGCTTTTTGCCTCTCTCGCGAGTTCACCATATTCAGTACTGTTTGAAAGCTCATACATAATATTTTCAACAGGCATATCAGCAGAGGCCATTGTTGCGATGTAACCCATGGCCAGTGGCAGTACTGCGTCAATCTTTTTTCTTCGCGTACCAGCTATTGAATTTGGATATCCGGCCATGACAGCGAAATAAACAATGA
>JAKBQK010000570.1 GCA_021835265.1 Thermoplasmata archaeon | reverse complement strand
CTGTTGCCATATCCATGCTTGGCCACGCGCCCATGCTACCCAAAATGTGAAATGGTATATTTCATTATCTAAATCCAGACATTGTCACATTCCGGTTGAAAGATACCGGTGATACCAGTATGATGTTCTTATCAGGCCCTCTTTTGTCTTGAGCCGATGCTTTAACAGCCATGACTGGATGGAGAAGTGCTGTTCCGCCTTGATAGAGTAGAGCTCTGCCATTACGCAGAGCCCCCTCGTCGAACCGGACTTGCGGGTTTCCCGCATCCGGCTCACCGACTGCTTTCATGACTTGGTATTATGGCGTTTCCCGAGAAATGTTTGAGGCATTGTATCCATTATTGAGAGACCAAGCTTTTTGATGTTCCTGTTCTTCCATGTACTCTGCATATTATGCTGTCTGCAATGCATATACATAATTCTGTCCTGTGCGTAGCTCCATGTATCGCTGAAAACTTTGGATGCAAGACTGTGTGCAAAGTAGTTTCCCCATCCCCTCAGAACGGGAATGAGGAGTTCCTTTGCCTCTTCCGGTGTTGTTGTTGCGAGTGCTCTGTTGTTTGTAAGGTTAAAGATTTTCTCCCTTATCTTCAGTTCCGATTTTGGAGAGGGAAACCATCTTGTCACCCTCTTCTTCCTCCATGCGGAGTACTGCCTCACGAACCTGAAACCAAGGAATTCAAATCCTTCTTCCGCCTTTATAATGCGTGTTTTCTCTGTATTCAATGTGAGGTCAATATTTTCCATGATCTCGTCCAGTTTTCTCTTTGCTGTTTCTGGATTGCTTGTTGTTAAGATGAGAAAGTCATCCGCGTAACGGATGAGATGAGCATCTCCACCGTATCTGGCGGAAAGGCTGGATGCCTTCCATTGCTTGTCCAGCTGGTCAAGATAGATGTTTGCAAGTAGTGGTGATAAGGGTGATCCTTGCGGTGTTCCCTTATCCTGTGAGTGTATCTCGCTGTCCTCCATGATGCCTGCATCAAGAAACTCCCGGATAAGGTGCAGGGTTGCACCATCCGATATCCTCTTTGCAACCTGTTCCATGAGTTTGCTCTTATCAATGTTGTCAAAGCATGCTGTTATGTCTGCATCTATGACGTTTTCACAGCCGAAGTTAAGGTATTTCACAATTTCGTCAACAGCATCATGAGCAGATTTATCCGGCCTGAAGCCGAATGAATACGGCTCGAACTGTGTTTCGAATATCGGTTCTATTATGATTTTAATGGCTGTTTGCGTTATCCTGTCCTTCACTGTTGGAATACTTAAGGGCCTCTGCTTTCCGTTTGCTTTTGGTATGTATATGCGTTTCAATGGTGATGGTTTGTGTGTCTTTGTTTTCAGTTCCGACTGTATTTCGTTGAGGAGTTTTTCAACCCCTTCTTTCTTGATCTCGCTTATGGTTATTCCGTCTATTCCGGGAGAGCCTCCGTTTCTACGGACGGTCTCCCATGCCTCTTCTAAAACATCCATTCTCTGTATCTTGTCGTACAGGGAATGGAACCTCTTCTCTGGGTTGGCTTTTGCCATATCGTATAGCATCCTTTGAATTTCACCGACACTCTTACCCATGTCTTACGCCTCCTCCCGTCGGTCTTGGCGACTTGAGTTGCCCTGTCCTTCTCCCGGATGCATTGCAGAAGTCAGGCCCCTTCGGATCTGCCTCCATTACAGAGGTTTCATCCCTATTATGGTCCTGTCTGACTGGCTGCATGCCTTTTGATCCGATTTCACTTCCGCTTATACGGATCGTTACCTCCACGCTCCGGTGTGCATGATCACTGCCCACATTAGGGCGCTCTATAAGTTTCATGCACACAGTCGTTCTCATTGGAGCAATGCAGTCTCTCCCGTCTTCTTTTGGATAGCCTTCACCACATGCCTGCCCTGCTACACCGGTGTGTTCAGGTATCCATACCGAATTTGCTGATACCTGATACTGTCTTCGCCATATCCAAACAGGCTCGACACACACATTCATCCCATTACTGGGAGAGAAGATTACGGTGCTACTTGTAGGTTCATTTTTTTTTCAGGCCTGCACTTTCGCGTAGAGATTTCTGAGCCTCATTGCTGAGGTTCCATATTTCCCGTTGTCGACTTGCTTCAAACAAGGCTGTTACCATCTCGTCCTTAGTCCTCGCTTCGTATCTTTTGGTTCTTAATACGTTAAGACTTTCACTCATGGCTATCCACCTTTGACGGCGCACTCGGATGTCTTCTCCACCTTTGGTTCCTCAAGATACAGGAATACCTCTTTCATGTGCCTCCTTACGAATGTGAGGAATGATGCAATGATCCTGTCATCGCCATACAAACTGTTGATCTTCTCCAGCATGATCTTTACATTTTCCTTCTCATTCATCCCTTCAGTGATCTTTTCAACTGCATCCATGTTCTTTCCGAGTTTCTTCAGGTTTTTTTCGTTCTGGAAGAACATGTACCTGATCATCCTCTTTGCAGCTGCATCTTGTGTGCAAGAGGCATCTCTGCCTTCTTATTTTTGCATTCAACCTTACAGATACTTCTTCCAATATGGATTCATAATGATATCCATCAGTGGTGATGAATATCTCTTCAGGGATGCTGAACCTTGACAGTGCCCTTATGAAGAATCCTGTCAGTGTGTCTTCCTTCAGATCATCCAGTATTTCTTCCACAAAGTTTCCATTTTTTGAATCCTTCATAAGGGCCCGGTAATTTTCAACACCACTGATATGGGAGTACTGTTCGTCATAAACAAAGTAACCGGATGATTCCATGATGCCTGGAAGTGCAGGAGGCACATATCTCCTGATGACCTCATGGGATATGATCACGTTTCCAATGATATGGAACATGGACGAAGCTTTCCTCAGGGATGTCTTCACTCTCTTGTCTTTTACATCCTCAGGATAATGCTTTCCATAACCGTAATTGGGAGGACGTGCAACAAATGAATATTTACAGTTTTTGCAGATATATCTCTGGATGCGGAATATGATCCCGTTCTCCATGGTTCGAAGGCATGTTCCGTTCTTCACCACCTTGCTTGAATGGCATTAAGTAAAGATTAATAATTAATTTTTGATGAAGTATTGATTCTAATGATTCATAGCCAAGATAATATAAACTTCATAGAACAAAAAAAGCCTTGTTTGATTATTGTTACGTATAATAAAATTCCAAACTTTGAAGTTATATATAAATCAATTGAAAAAAATAATATCTCCATGGTCATTATCGTAGATAATAGTTTCGAAAACGAAATAGCAACTAGTATTGAGAGTTCGATTTTAAGCAATTTCAAAAGCTTTTTCTCAGTTATTAGAAATATCCATAATTTTGGGATTGCGAAAGGAATAAACATTGGCTTAAAAAAAGCAATAGAGATGAATTACAATTATGCTTTCTTATTGGATGATGATGCAATAGTACAAGAAAATTTTTTCGAGTATGAATTTAAAATGATTAAATTCTTAGAAATTAATGAAACTAAAATAGGGGGTGTATGCCCGATAGTTTGTAACGACTTACGTTATTTAAACAAAAAATTCAATTTTAAAAATGAAATAGACTTATGCAAAAGAATTATTACTTCAGGCGTTTTAATCAATACCAATATTGTTAAAGAATCAGGAGGATATGACGAAACTTATTTTATGGAATACGCGGATGTAGATTTCTATACAAGGATGGAAAAATATGGCTATAAATTTTTTAGAATAAATCAAGTTTTAGTAATTCAAGATTTTGGTAGAACTTTATCAAACATGTCCCTTTCAACAGCTTTGGGGAGTTTGTTTCAGTTTTCAGTTTCTTATTTGATGATCTATCTTAATAGAGCAAATGATCTGACAAAAAAAATGTCTATCTATCCGCCCGAAAGAGAATTGCAAATAACTAGGGCGAGGAAAAGGTATCTAAAGATAAATCCGTATGCTAAAAATTTTGGAGATATTTTCTACCCTTTTTATTTAATTTTGATATCCTTTTTAAAGTTTTTGGCTATAAAGGATTTAGATTATTTGAGGATCATTTATGAATTATAAGCAAATCTATCTTATAGGATTTACTTTAAATATATTCTTTATTCTGCTCCCCTCATATGATACTTCTAACCTTTTTTCTTGGATATCTTTGGGGTTATCATTTAATAACAATGCTCCAACTTTTTCCAACGATACAAATCCAGCAGGTTTTTTTACAACTATCTTTTTATTGCCTATTTCAATTTTATATTCATATTTTCCTAATATGTATTTTATCTCAATTCTTTTAAAATCTATTAATTTTACATTTTTATTAGGTATAGTGATTTTATCTAAAAATTATATGAAGACATACGGAGTTGATGAAAAGATAATTTTAAGGACAATGTCATTACTACTTATCTTTCCTTCAATGTTGTTTATCAATTACATATGGGTGGAAGTAGACATAGTTCCAGCCTTTTTTTTATTTTGCTCATTCTACATTTTTAGGATCAGACCTATTAACGAGAAAGTTTTAAACGATGTTGTGGGGGTAATTTCACTAATGATTTCGATTTTTTTCTTCCTTTATGCTTTAATTTTGATTCCAATGTTTATTATTTATACTCCCGCAATAAAAAGAAAGTTTGAACTCCTAACCTTATCAAGTTTAATGGGCATTTTATTTTTAATAACAAGTATAATATTTTTTCAAGGACATTTATATAATTATATTGGGTCATTATCTGGTACAAATATTTCATTGTCTCCCAGCGGCTTGGAAACTGGTTTTTTTTCGTACTTTACATTTACTCCATTTGAAAAAATAATAATTGAAATCTTATCTATACTAATAGTTTCGACTTTTTTGCCTATTTACATGAATGCAGTTAAATTTCCAGAAATTAGTGTTGCTTACACAATTATTCTATTATTTTTATATTTTTCACCCACAATCAATTTAGATAATTTTCTTTTTCTTTTTCCATTTGGAATACTGGAAACTTCAATGTTGTCATGGAAAATACACATTAGCAAAGAAAATATACCTAATTTTCTCCCCATCTTCGTATTTTTAATTCCCTTTGTATTTTCCTTTTTTGTTTATCAACATCAAAATGTTTGGGGTATTTTCTATTGGTTTTACCCTTTTCTAAGATCTAATGGTTTTATTCTTACACACCCTATAGTGAGCAATATAATTATCCCGCTATATAACTACATTTTTTCCTTTTCGGTATTATTAACTCTATTTTTAATATTATTTATAAATAAAAACAATAGAGAACAATATGTTAAATATATGCCATCTCTTTATATTAAAAGCAAGAAATTTGTACTTAAGAAGAATACATTCCTAGCCATATTCATTTTTTTGACTTTAATTGCGGTTCCACTCGGATATTCATATAATGATTACAATAATAATGTAAATATCAATAATGTAAATGAATTTCCACTTCTCTATTTCCTCCCTGAAAAACAAATAAACACTAGTTCCCCCCCTTTTCTACCCATTGGCTCACAAAGTTATATGATAGATGGTGCTAACCTTTGTATACCATCAAACGTCAGAAGCCTTCATCTTATCAGAAATCTTTCAGGAGAAAACTTCACACTTAACGAGAAAGTTTCAGTTCAATCAGTTGATCAAAATAATTCAGCTGCTATGCTAACGCAAAGCGATGTTTTACTTTCGACCAATAATGAACAGATTGTAAAGTTGTATCAGTTAAATAAGGGCTCAATTTCAGCTTTAATACCATCAAGTGGCTTTATTAAATATAATATTAATAGTAATATACCGTATATTTCATCAAAATTAAATTATTCCGAATTCAATTTGAGTTCACAACCGATAAATTATAATTTAAATTACTCTTCAAATTATAATAAATCTTTTATTTTTTTCTTTAATATAGAAAAGATTGGTGTTATACAATCACTACCTTTGAGTGTAAGTTTTTCTAACTCGTCTTCTAGAATGGAAATTGCACTTTATAAGTCATATGGTTGTATTGCAGAATATAATCTAAGCAGTGGTTGGTCTAACTACAATCCTATTTATTACAAGAATAACGAAGTTGGAAATTGGAATATTGCATATGTTAAAATACAAAACGGTAGTATTACAATTAATTTTGATGGAACACATGGATCAATTAAAATACCTAAATCCAGCAATATTAAAATTTCACTCGGAAATCCTATCAGTAATTTGCGGTATTCTCTAAAAGGATATATATCAAAGTTGTACGAGTATGACTCAAAAACCCCAATAAAATCAAATTTTTATATTATGGCTAGTAACACTTTAAGCGCTATTTCATCACAATCTACGCTTAATAGCAATTTTAGCGTACTAAACATCTCTTTCAACAGCAATGAAAAAAATTCTATTTTGGCAATTGGTAATAGTACTTTTATCTTCCCACCTTCAAAATTTATTGCTGTAGGGAAGAGTGGGAGCTTAGATAAAATAAAAATTCAAGTAGTAAAATTATCAATTCATTCAACAAAACCTAATTCCTATTTTATGGTTCCAGTTTTTTTCTCTTTTTATTTTCCATTTCTTTTCATTTTCTTGTTTTTAATATTAGATGTCGCTAAATTGGAGTGATAATTCATCATAATTCCATTATTACCATTTTCTTATACTTCAATTCTAACTTGAGCTTGTCTATGGGTTCCCTCTGCTCCTTTGTGTATTCTACATTCTGTTGAGTTCTGGTTGAATGAACAACTTCTCTCATTCCAGATGACATGAACTCCTTAGATTTAGGTTCATGTTGCTGACTTAAAAAATCTTTATAATCTCCATTCTCCTTTTTCAATCTCTCTCCATCATTTGCCATCAATTTTCATAACATGCGGTTTCTCAAGTTCAAGGAACATCTTGTACATGAGTGTTGTCTGTTGAGCCCTGATTCAGATCGCATCCTTCTCATGGCCATCCTCACGATCAATGATATGAAGTGGATGAAGACGAGTCCCCTTATGATTGATTATTTCCTCTACATCAGTAGAGATATTTCCAAATCTATCTTCAGGGACTCAAATGCCTTCTTTACCGGGTCCTTGTCATCATAAAGATCAAGTCATTCAATTGGGGTGTATTCTAAAATGCTCAACGACATGAAACATCCCATTTGGTTCTCACTCCGAAATATTGCGTTATTTCATACATTTGTATGATACTTTCCTTCCTTTACCACCGTTCTAATATATCTATAATATTCTCCGATAATGGATCTGATTTGAGAGATTGATCTACGAGGGTCTTTTCTCTTTAGGTTCTGATTTTTGATTGTGGCAATGTCCTCTTTGATGTACCTGTGAAAACTAGATCTATTCCTGAACACCATGGCAAGGTCGTCAATTGAAAAATCCAAATACATCGCACCGGTTTATCATTGTATACTAAGATGTTGTCTGTAGAATCCAACCTCCTCTTATTGGAAGAGAACACATGTTTCACCTCCTTTCTTGATTATATTGTAGAGATTATATATCCATTCCTGTGTAGGAGCATGAGGACGTTCAGGGATAAGAAACGTAGTCAAGGATGATTTCAACTGCTGGAACTAGATTCCTGATCCTTTCCAGTTATTGCTAGTGTGAAAAAATTTACTCTACTTCCTGGATGTACCTCGAAGGTGATCTGAGCCCATTAATTTTGGGCAGTTTTCCCTGTTTCAAATGGGACCTTTTTTCAACCTCATTTCTACCTCTTCTCTCTTTTTCACTTGCTTTTCCTCATTCTTTTTGATAGTGTATTGAATCTGCTGTAAAATTGAAAAGGCCCTGCACAATTCAGATTTGAAGAGGTGAAAAGATGCAGGACCAATTAGATGTAATGAAAGAGATAATAAGTAGTTTTCTTCTGGACAGCA
>JAKBQK010000182.1 GCA_021835265.1 Thermoplasmata archaeon | reverse complement strand
AAGGAAAAATGAGTATAGTTAGGAAACTTTTAAGAAAGATGGTTAAGAACAATTTCGCATTTTCTGTAGTAGATTCTGTGTTATCATTTTTACCCCAAAAAAATCGGCAAGGAGGTTCAGAACTCGTAAAGAGCAATTTGGAGAAACTGCCAGATCCAATAATATTGAATTATGCGGATTTTAAGATTCATGTAGACAGAAAATCCAATCATGATCGAGACATGTATTATGATTACCTAAGAGGAGACTACTTAGATCCACTGCTTTCCCAGGTAATGAAGGAGTACTTGAAACCAGGAGACACATTCCTGGATATAGGCTCAAACAATGGTTTCTTCTCTCTTTTAGCGTCAAATTTGGTAGGAAGCCAAGGCAGGGTATACGCCTTTGAGCCAAGTGTTTCAACATATGGAAGACTTGTGAAAAATTTGGAATTGAATGGTTTTGAAAACATACGGGCATTCAACATAGCTCTTGGTAATAAAAAAGGAGAATTGACCTTCTATGATTATGGAACATTGGACGGCTCTAATTCCTTCGTGAAAATGAAAAATGGTGAACCGAAGATCGTTAAAATGGACACTTTAGACAGCATCATGGAACAGGAAGGAACCTTACCGGATTTTGTCAAAATAGATGTGGAGGGGTTTGAAAAGGAAGTTCTGTTGGGGTCATTAAAGAGCATACTGCATAAAGAAAGAATCAAAGTTGTTCTAGAATACAATAGGCATATCCTACGGAAAAAGGGAGAGGATTATTCTAGCATAATCAAGCTATTAAATGACCACGGTTTTCAAATTCATATGATGAGCGATTCCGAGAGAAGGGTCCTGGGAGATGAGGTCCATAGCCATAAGGACATTGATCCCTTCGGTTGTAATCTTCTGGCTATGAAATAAAATCGGTTAGTGCGACAATTTTTTTTGTGGGGAGTAGGTATATTACTTCTAATGTAGTTCATTGTACTAACAGGCAATTGGCGCACTTTTAATTTAGTCATTGTAGTCATCAGGTTTAAATTGGACATTGGTAAATCTTGATGCGTTCTGGATAATTATTTCCGGTGGGCTCACCTTCTTTAGATATGAACCCGGCCAGAATTCCTTGAATCTGCTGTATTCAAAAGGTCTGCTCAAGATATCCCCCAACCACTCATTGTAATACGTTCTCTTAATTCCTGCCTCAATTTCCCTTTTCATTTGCCTGATCCATTTATCACTCATGATTTCCGGTGACCTTAGGCAATTGGTATGGTACGCCCAATTCTTTATTTCGGTAGTGCTCCAGATGGGATTGTATTCTGTAAGGTGGCTTTTGAAGACCTTCCTCTGAATAAGATTTACGATCCCATTGAGATGTATTTTTCCTGAATAGGGTGGCCTGGGTCCCCCATCACCGATAATTTTCTTGTTACCATAATGTATCCGATACAGATAAACCAGGAATGCTGATTTTATCTCTGTTGATATGTTCCCATAAAGCTGTACAAAACCTAAGGGATAGGAGAAAAACCGGTTGAAATTGGAAGTATCCAATCTCTTGGAAATAAATTCATCAGATTCTAGAATGACTTTCCATTCTGTTGACAAAGATTCCATTGCTTTGGTTTTACCATAGGTGTAAAATCTAAAGCCTGAGAAATCAGATGATTCCAGTGTTGGCCCCTCCACAATTTTAACATTCTCAGGTAGATCTATGCCAAGATCAATTTTCCCATATGTAAATAGGGCCAATTCGTCGAAATATTTTGAATTATGTTGAATCCATAAATCAGCGGGATATTGCATCTCCCTGTAATTCGGCGTAAGAAAAGTGTAAGCTCCAATTGACATAACTTTCTGGATTATATGATAAAAGTAATTAATATTGCCTTTATTGTTGAATTATACAGCAAATGTGATATTTGCTCAATTTAAGAAACAATAGAGATTAAAAATTGTAGATCAGTTCTTGTGCACGTATGAATCAGAAATGTGCTTCGGAAATAACAGAGAAAAACCGTTATTGTGAACAAATTCAGCAAAGGCACTGTTCCAATGGATGTCGTCCGAACCTATGATTCCAGATGTAGTAAGATGATTTTTGGCCCAGTTGAACTCAAAAGTCATATTGGCATAGGAATGTTCACTGTCATGAAAAAATAAATCCACTTCATTATCCAATTTGGGAAGTATATTGGATGATTTCCCAATCTTAAGTGTCCAGCTACTCCTAAGATCGGATGGGACAAGCCATCCACTCTGTTTTTCCTCGGGCAAGTAGACAGGGTCTATCGTTCCATTTTCATATTTATATCCTGAAATAGAATGATTTGGGAGATCTATACTTGTTAGGTGGCCACAGATGTTAAGTTTCATAGCCAATAAAATTGCTGATGAGCTTATACCATAAGCAACCCCTGTTTCAACTACATTTTTTGGCAAAAAGTTTCTAATTAGAGCGAATAAAATTCCTTCTTTTTGAGAGAAATTCAGTTTGAATGAATCAGAATCCAAGTCAAGGTCAATTTGCTTACTAAGATTATCAGATAGTGTGATCAACTGCTTCATGTCATCCATGGAGTAACATCCCAAATGATTAGAAGCTGCAAAATATCCAGCTGCCGCTGAAATACTCCTCTGATGTGTAATGCTCACATCTCCACCATCTCTAAATTTAAGGTTGAAATTGAAATTGGAAGTGTCGGAAATATTTTTGAAACGAGACAGTTGTTTAACTATTTCCATCCAGTTCACAAATGTTCTTCTGTAAAGGCCAACCTTTTTAAAATCGCTTAGCAGCGCCATACAAAAATAGATAATATTAGATCGATAAAACTTTGCTTTAGTATCAAGTGGCGCGTATTTTCTTGCTCTTCAACCTATACACCACAGCATTTCTGGAGTTAAGAGGTAATAATTATGCAAGGTAACCTGTAGCGATTTCAGCCAAATCAGATAGGGTCAAAGTTTCATCACCTCTAAATTAATATTTGACCTGGCTAACAGAGATACCACTGAATGTAACGTTTCCCGTAAAGCCGTCGCTGGATATGATGAAATAATATCTTCCGTTAAAGGCAATGTCATTAAATGAGTGCTGAAATGTCACATTCAGAAATTGCGGAATTTGGCTCACATTGAATTTGTGATCAAAGCTTGATACGATACTACCGTTATATATGGCTTCCAGTGTTATGTTGCCAACAGTATTAGGACCAATTTTCATGTGAATCGTATTGTTGAAAATTCCTGGCAAGTAAGTTGTCCCTCCATACCACATTACTTTACCACCTGGGGTACCGTTAAAGGTATAACCGCCATTACTCACATTGTGGGGAACTGGTGCCCCGCCATTGTCAGGGTAGACATTAAGATTCATAGGTTCATACAATGCGGGCGCTCCAGTATAGTTATTTTCAATAAGGAGAGTACTGTTAGATTCTGCCAGTATGCCATAATGCTTGGATTCCAACATTATATTCATGATCTGCAGGATATTCTGATACCCTGATTTAGCATAGTTAGAGGGTGCAAAGACAGTACCCCACGCATAATCTATTGGTATATTTACTATGCTTCCATTTCCCAGTATATATGGGTATGAATTATTAACGGCCTGGGAAACAGTAATATTCTGGAAGACTGGTGGAGGAAAGCCCATAATAAGTTCACCTATGCTGTAGGGGCCATTAATGAGCTGCCTTGGATATGCCTCAGGTATGTTGTTTGGTACAAGCACATACGGGTTCGATTGCGGAATAAGCTTTGCCTCATTTGATAGAGTTTGGTAGGTGCTTTCATTGGTGTAAGGCCCCTGAAGGAGTTGATACTGATTAGACATGAATGAATTATCTTTAACATAAGGGCTCCAGGGCTGGAATGCCAAGGAAAGAAGAAGGAGCAGAACGAAAATAACAACAACTTGCCTTGTTACTGCCGATGTGTGAAGAAGCGTTTGTTTCGTTACTAATTTTCTAGTTTTAATGGGAGGCCCTGATCCAATCAGCTTTGACAATGAATCAATCAAACCCAAGAAAATAAATGTTACAAAAGATGCAGAATATTGATCACTGAAAAGACTGGGGAACATATATACTGACTGATGAGCCACTATCATTAACCCTATGAAAGGAGTAAACAAAAGAAACCATTTCAAATTAAAAATAGGTTTAAATAAAAGCGGTCCAAACAGCAGCAATAATGTAATGGAAATGTAGCCAAGAGCCAATGAAGAATTCCCGTTGGATGTGTGTAAAATAGTTGCCGTAGTGTTTGGTCCTAATAACGATAAATAATACCCCAGTCCAAGTGAAAATGCTGCGGATAGAAGAATTGCTAAGCTCAACCAGAAAGTCTTGAGTTTCATTACATTTTTTCCATTTATGAATAATAAGGAAATCAATTCTACAAAACCAAAGATTAGAACAAAAGCAGCAAAAGGATATTTAGAAAGCGCCGTCAGGATGAACAGTATGAGGGAAACTTTGTAGTAGGAATAAACGTAGAAAGCATACGCAAGCAGGAATAGAAATGGGAAAAAAGCCATCATGTGGAAATCGAAATAATCCAATCCTGCAACGGGGAAATATAGAAAGTAGCTAATTGCAATTATGGTTGAAACAGGCCTGTTTAGCTTGAAATGCCTCGAAATGAAATAAATTGGAAAAACAGAGGCCCAGATGAAAATTGCCTGAACAATCAATAGCGGTTCCAATCCCTGAAGATATGAGAGTGGAGACAACATGTACGGGATAATGGAACCAGAAAAGATATTGTACAGAAGTGAAATGAAACCAGTGTTGGAGTGCAGGGGGAGCCATACTCTTTCAGCCGCAACACCCAAATCCAATACTGCTGCATTCAGGTGGTATAGTCGCTCAAAATCTATATGTATCCAGATCACGACGAAAAGCGAATAAATCAAGGAAATGAGTACCAAAAATGGGAAATCTCGTTTTGTTATCCTATCAACCCTTTCATTGATTGCATTATCAGGTTTGCCGGTTTGTTCCAAATCAAACGCCAATAAATAGTGAACTTATAAATTTTCCATAACTAGATATGGATATCTGAAAAAACTGGCAGATATTATTAGAAACCAAAAACGTCGCCATAAATCTTTAACGTCTGTTCTGCCACATTATCTGGTGAAAGTGGAATGACATCTTGCAGACCCCGTCTGGTATCCACATTTTTCCAACTTCTGTTTTCCAAGATCTGGGGTAGGGAGCTTTGTGTCCATATGCAGGTGTTTCTCTTCATTACATCAGGGATCATACCATCATAACACAGCACCGGAATTCCATGAGCTTTAGCTTTAGCTATTGGTATTCCAAAACCCTCGTATTCTGAGGTAGAAACATAAGCATCGAGCCCCGTTAGTGTGTCAGATAATTCACTGTCTTTCAGGAATCCATGATAATGTATCCTGGTATCTTGGGTGATTTCTTCCAGAAATGGAAAATTTTTCCCATATATGTGAAATTCAAGGCTTTGATCTTTGACCTGCTTAAATAACTCAATTAATTTCTTCAACATCCTGCTCTTATTCCAGTTAAAGTTGTTGATGTACCCTATCTTACATGTGTCAGATGACTTCTTTATATTGTTTTTTAACAAGGGAATTTCAATGATCGGCCCCTGAATTTCAATTTTAGATTGATCTACGCCATGATTTTTTTCTAAGCTTTCTTTTACCTCTGCTGTTCTGGCAAAAACAAAGTCATAATCCTTAATCGTTCTGTATGTTCTTTTTTTTAATTTTGCATCTATTGATTCAATTACTCCATTATTCTGTTTTATGAACGGATAGAAGTCATGAACAGTCACAATTCTCCTTCGGGCTGAATTGGAGATGTCTTTAACCGGTACAGTTGTGAAAGGATCGGAGTTGTGCATTATATGAACGTTCTTTCCTGAAATCCATTTCCTCATTTCAATCAAGTATATGTTCCTGGCCAGGAAAGGCGATAAATGCGGATACTGATGTTTAGACTGAAACATAATATCCAAGAATTGTATATTATTGGATTTTGAATGCAAGAGTTCAAAGAACTGTTTATTTATTTCAGGTACGCCAAAACCGTTACTTTCGAATGATGTACCGACCAGATAGATGTCTTTTGTAATGTGGCTCACCTCATCGAGAATTGCCAATCAAACGCTTAAAGAAAGCCAGTTGATAAGCTGTAACCCGGTGTATGTCGTATTTTTTTATTTCCGTTAAAATTATGCTATTGATATCTGCCAACGAGGATTTGTCTTTCTGAAGAAGATCCAAAACTTCTATTGCCATTCCATCCCTGTCTCCCAATTTTACCCTGGTGGCTTGTTCTGTTAGATAGTCATATGCGGGAATGTCATAAACAACGGGAACACAACCATACTTAACCGCTTCCATCACAGAAAGCGACCACCCTTCCTCATAACTGGGGAAGATGAAGAGTTTTGAGCTCCCCAATATGGCTCTCTTTCTTTCTTCATCTACGAAGCCTGTAAAAAGTATATTCTTTTCCAGATTTTGTTTTTGCACTTTTTCTTTTATGCTTAAACCGTAATTTGTGCTTGAATTTCCCATAATTACAAGTTTCGCATCTTCATGCACTGATACTACCTTTTTCCATACATAGATGAGGTCTTCAACTCCTTTGCTCTCTTGGATTCTACCGGTAAAACATGCATCGTATTCGTAGTTGTCACGTTTGTTAAGATTATCATTGTTAGAAGCAGAGCTCCAGTCGAGAAACTCTTCGTCAGTAAGGATTTCGGAAGTGAAATTCCATTTTGTAAGGTCCAAAAATCTCTTATTATCCAACGATAACTGCATATTAAAAATTTTCACCAGTGTGAGAGAAATCGTCTCGTTTACCCATTTGAAAATTGCCTTTGCAAAGCCCCTTCTCCGAGGATACACCCATGGAGGGGGGGTTAGATGGTGAAAGTATACAATTACTGGGATCTTGAACTTTCTGGACAGATATATTGTGGTAAAAAGATCGATTAAAGAGGGTGACTCTGATAAAATCAAAGAACAAGTATCGAGCGATTCATTCTTCGCAAGTTGGAATATTTGTTTCCGTATTTTAAAGAACGAAAAATTTAACTTCAGCAATAAACCGAATGGATCATTAGAAATGGCGGAGAGACCTACTATACCAATTCTCCTAATAAAAGTTGGAAAAAAGGATTCATCTTTGTCATTAGTTATAACAGAAATCTTAACTCCTTCCTGTAATGAGAAGCTTTCAAGGAGTCGGTTGAAGTGCAGAGGACCGCCACCCAAAGCTCCTTTAGAAATGCCGCCTGAGAGTCTTACATGTATTATGTGCATCGTCTAAAGTAAATATGGCAGTCTTATAATTTGATTTCCGGAGAATACATTTCATGACAAGGCTGATAAGATGCAATGGAGATGGGTATGATCGTTCTGCAATTGTGATTCCAGTACACAACATTACTGGAGAAAGATCAGCACAGAAAACATGACGGAGCAATTGAACTCTGAGATCAAGCGTTGGTCAAGAAAGACTGGTGTATTTCCATCGGAGAATACAATTAACGGTTTATTGGGGGGGGGTGATGATGAACACTTAAGAGAAGTTGTAAGCAGAAGAGACCATCAATTTATGTGAATCTATTATTGCAGATTTCCCGAAAATTTCAGACATCATTTTGGCACTTGAATTGAAGAGACCCTTAGAGAAACTGCAAGGTCTTAGCGCTTCATTTTGGTAGATATACTATAATCAATTAGGTATATGGGAAAGTCAATTTAGGCCTACAAAAAACGGAGTTAAATGCAATTTTTGCCATATAGAACATATATGTGGGCTATAGGTGAAAAACATATGAATAACTATATGTTTATATATGTGAATTTTAATAGTAAAGGAT
>JAKBQK010000085.1 GCA_021835265.1 Thermoplasmata archaeon | reverse complement strand
TATATTTTTATTAATTTTTTTTCTAGTCATACATTTTTGAATTTTTTCATTAAATTTAGATTTTTCTTTTGTAATGTGTAATGATTTATGGACGCATTAAAGGTAAGCTGCATAAGAAGATAAATGGTAGATTTTGATCTGATCTTAAAGATAAGTGTCTTTCAGTTGCATATAGTCCTCTGCGTTTGTATGGGCCATTTTTCTATATTCGTTAGAATTAGACCTTATTTTTCCTGGAATTCCTGCAACCATACTATTTTCAGGGATTTTTGTCTTTTCAAGTATTACTGCCCCTGCTGCAATAACTGTACCATCCCCAATCACACTTCCATTCATTATTATCGCGCCCATCCCTATAAGACAATTATTCCCAATTGTGCATCCATGCACTACTGCGTTATGTCCTATTGAAACATATTGACCAATATTTACATCGTATCCTGGATCGCAGTGTATTGTGACATTGTCCTGTACGTTCGAGAAATCTCCGATCGTTATGGAACCCAAATCTCCCCTTATTGATGCAAAATCAAAAACAGAACAGTTATTTCCTATTCTCACTTTTCCCCTAATCGAACACATATTTGAAATGAATGTGTTTTTACCTATTGTTACATCGTTCATATTAATAGAATAGATCGAAATATAACTTATTTCCTATGATTTATTTAGAGAACTTGATGTAAGATTAATAAATAAGTAAACGATTAGGAGGAAAAGTGAAATCATATGGCGAGAATGCATACAAGAAAGAAGGGAAAATCCGGTTCAAAAAATTCTTTTTACGGTGCAAACCACAATTGGGTGCAGCAAAGTCCAAAGGAATTAGAAGAGATTATAATACAGCTAAGAAAAGATGGTCTAACAGCTTCTCAGATAGGGATTAAGTTACGAGATTCATATGGAATACCAAGAGTAAAGGCAGTGATGCATTCCAAAATGGGCGATATACTTGGAAAAAATAATTTAAAGAGCGATGTGCCCGAAGATTTAATGAGTTTGATTAATACATATAAAAGAGTTTCTGCCCATATGTTGCTAAATAAACGTGACCTTAACAATGGAAGGAAAAGGGCACTGATCATGTCAAAAATGTTGAGACTTGTTAGATATTATAAGGAGAATGGCTATCTAAAACAGGAATGGGAACTTAACAAGGTTCTTCAATAAGCATGATCACTGATTTAATTAGCAAGGAATTTTCGGAATCCCTGGAAAAGGGAAAAAGTTTTTTTTTAAAATATGACTATGTGAGGGTTCTTGCCCACTACGATGGAGATGGGACAAGTGCCAGTATAATATTAACAAAGTTGCTGTTAAGGAATAATAAGAAATTTCATCTTGGTTTTATTAAGGATTTATCCTCAGAAGGTTTTTCTAAAAGAATAATGGAGGAACCAAATTTACCAACCATAGTGGTTGATGCAGGATCTGATCAGTTAAAATTTCTAAAGGGTGATACTGCCGAAATTCTGGTTCTGGACCATCACTTTTACAGTGGAGGATCTAAAAACGAACTAAATATAAATGCAAGAGATTTTGGAATTGATGGGACCAGAGAAGCATGCGGGGCCACAATGGCGTTTGTTTTTGCTCTCTTTATAAGTGAGGATAATGCTGATCTTTTACCATTCATGGTATCAGGGGTTATAGCCGATAAACAGGACTTGGGAAGTTTTAGAGGACTTAATAAAACACTGATAGAGAAATATGGAAAAAATGTTGAGAAAAAACATGTGCTGAATCTGGATGGTGAATCTATACTTGATGCGCTTGTATATTCCGTTGACCCTTTTATAAAAAATATTTCAGGATCACTTGAAGGCACAAGAAAAGTGCTTGAAAAATTATCCATAAATCCAGAGACAAAACCAGAGGATTTGACAAGAGAGGACACATTAAAACTTGGAAGTTATCTCGGATACGTTCTTTCATTTCAGGGTGCCCATTCTGAAGCTATGTCTTATCTAGAGAAGGATGAAATGTATTTCAATAATGGTTTTTCAGCTTCATTACTTGCAAAAATAATAGATGCAAACTCCAAAAATGGTGATAACAATATTCCAATTGAATTTTTTATGGGAAATAATTCGCTTAAAAACGAAATGATTTCAAACAAGAGAAAATATGAAACGAGGCTAATAGACTACATAACAAGATCATACAAATCCATTACAAAGGAAAAGAACTTACAGTTCTTTTATGCCCCAGGATCTGAGATGGCTGGAGCCATATCCGGACAGCTTATGCTGTATCTTCTTGACCAGGATAAACCTGTAATAGGTTTTAACGTAGGTGATGACAGTACACTTATTTCATCAAGAGGAAATAGAAGAATGGTTGAAAGGGGACTTAATCTATCTAAGGTAATGAAGGAATGTACAGAAAAGGTAGGTGGTTCTGGAGGAGGACACGATATCGCCGCCGGTGGATCTATTCCAAGAGGGATGGAAAGACAGTTCATAGAAATAGCTGATGAAATGATAGGAAAACAGTTAAACCCTAACAAAAATGAATAAAATAAATTGCTATTGACCAAAAAGTAACTGTTATTAGGAATACAAAAACTTTTTAATGTTTCAATTGATTTGATTACTGAATGGCAAGGTTGGGAATTTACACCCTTGATTTCAGGTTCTATTATAGGGTGCTTCATCTTTTAAAAGAATGGAATGTGCCTTTTGTTTCCATAGAAAAACCTAATGATATACCTTCAGATGTGCCGGTTGTACTGAGTTCTGTTGATGATGCTGATATTCAATTTGAACAAATAAGGGATAACGATGCAATGAGAGCTATAAGACGCGCAATACCATACCTACTGGATAAGAAATTATTTAATGAGATATTCATAGGAATTGATCCCGGGCCAAAGCCAGGTGTGGCTGTGCTGGCAGATAGAGTTTTAATCGAAGCTTTTGAACTTGGAGATGTTTTTTCTGTGGCTGAAAATATAGAAAATATAATAATGGGATATAACACCCACTTTATGTCCATAAGGATAGGAAATGGTGATAAACCAAACAGAGAGAAGATTATCCAGGAACTGAAAAATGTAGATGTGCCAATTGATATTGTTGATGAAGGTGGTACGAGTATGCCCCATAAAACTCATGATAACGTAATCTCTGCTGCAAGGATAGCGAATATAGAGAATTTTAACAAAGAAAAGGTTCAGAGAATAAAGAAAAGTAAAAGAAGAACACAAATAGAAAGAGAATTTGTAACAATTAAAGCTTTTTTATGATTATTTTTTAGCAATCTTTTTTGGTTTATCTTTTCTATTCTTCCATTTGGGTTGCTTTGTACCCCTTCCTCTGCCTGAAGAGAGAACAAGAAAAACCATGAATATGATTACTATTCCTGAAATATAATATATCCAGCTATAGTTTGGTGGAGATCCATAGAAGAATTTTGATGAGTAAGAAACAGAAACACCATTTTTATAAGAGGCAGCATTGAGAACCTTCACTTCAAGTGTATTTACCTTGCCATAGTCCAGAACGTTGGAACTGACAGTTATATTTAGCTTTTCTTTTGAATAGGGAGTAAGCTTACTGATTGTGTCTGTTTTGAATGTTGCTCCGTTTATTACAAAACTGATAGTAACGTTATAATAAGGAATGTAGTTAGAATTATATACCTCTGCATACAATCTCACGGGAGCATAGACATTTACGTGGAATTCGGATGTATAATTGACAGGAGTGCCGTAAAATGAAGCGGTCAGATAGATTGATCCATATATTGTCTGGTTATCTGCCTCAGGAGCTGTGATATTAAATTCGAAATATCCACTTTTCGAACTCTCATGTGTTGAGTTGAGTGGAGACATTCCTTTATCATAATTTGCTCCAAGATATAACGTGGCTGTGTAATTGGAATAGCCTGAAGTTGCATTTACAAACATTGAAAAATGTTGTCCCTCATAAACTGCAGAAATTGGTGATAATACCGCTGAGAATCCGTTAGTTGAAGTATATATTTTGTCTTGTTTAGCAGAAATTCTTTGATAAGAACCATTGTTTTGATGTGAAATTGTTGAATTTTGTGAAAGAAATGTTGATGGAACAGCTGTGACTATCAGTGTAAATGCTATTAAGATTATGATTAGTAATTTCTTATTCATTTTCTCTTTCTCCCCCTTATAGCAACTCCTGCTATCCCACCAATTACAGCTATAGCAATTATAATTATTCCATACTCAACGGTCACAAAAGGATCACCAGTATAGTTAGATATAATACCGGGGCCTTTTGAATATACAGTTATTCCAGGTGCATCTGGAGATGTGTAATGAATATCGACATATCTAACAACATTGGTATTTGTTAGATTTGCATTAATGGTGATATCAAAGGAAGGTGATGGAACTTTTCCTGGTTTAAAAACAACATTTATTACCTTAGTTTGTGAGTAATTCAATGTTATGTAACTAATAGTCTTCCCATTGTATTGGAAGCTAACATTCCATGAATCATGAACCAATGTTTGAATGCTGGTTGAATTCATTGAAAGGGATATGTTATCCGCGGTATTCCCCGTATTTATAAGTTTGTATGATAATACTGATGTTCCGTTATTATAACCAGGGGCAGTGTAAATCTGCTGTATTTCAAAGTTTGCATATTTAGTTATGTTAACCTTAACGAAATCCTGCGATTGACCCCCAGAGTATTTAATTTCTATAGGTACTCTGTTGATTCCATCTGGAACCATTGCAGTATTGTTCAACACTAACTGCAATTTTACTGAACCATTGATAGGCAAATTGTTTATTGTAGTTTTATTGAATTTCATAGCCCAGGAACTGCTCCCAGAGGAAAGTGTTATATTCTCCATCGAGTTTAAGTGATTTTTCAAAGTTATATAATATGTCACGGTGTTATATTCTGATGTTTTACTTATGGTATTTTGTGATACAGTTATATTTCCAATCAAAACCTTGCTCAGCATCAGATTAATGTCTTTCGTTGTGTTTGTAAATACAGACTTTGAAGTTTGGTATAGATAAGAGGTACTATATCCGTTCACTGTAACATTGCGTGAGATATAAGATGAGAAGGAATAATTTTCTGATGGTAAGATCAGAGGATACCCGTTCGATGTTACTCTGAATAGTTCCTTATTAAGTGTTACATTTACTGTCGTTGCCTTTTCTACTCCACTTACATAGGTGAAAAGCGATATAAAATGAGCATTTGATGCAGTTACAGTAATATTCTCTCTGTTAATAAATGGATTCACCGTAATAATTCCGGTTCCAGCCATCATGTACTGTGATGAATATGTGTAATACGTGTAATTCCCATTTTGAAGGTCTACTGAGAAATTCCCTTTGTTGCTTGTGGTAGTCTTAACAACAAGGGATCCATTTCTGTAAATATTTACGAAAAAGCCTGAGTTAGAACCACTCGAAACGCTTAGTTTACCCATAACATCTGTACTGAATGTTTCATTCTTTATACTGAGGGTCAGTGAAGTTGGTGCATTAAGTTGAATGTTTTTGTTTCCAGTTAGCACATATTCGCCACTATTAGTTATTAGATGGGATGTCAAATTAACATTATAGCTACCTGCTGGTAATAAATTCTTCAGTCCAGGCATCACAATTTTATCACCATTGAAGATCAGAGTAAGACTCACTTTTCCATTTAAATTGTTTAGAATGCTCAGATTGTACGATTGCATCAATGTTGCGGAGATCGAAGTATTTTGTGTGATATCTACCTCCTGTATGGAACTTTTCATACTTCTAGAAATGGAGTAAACAGTGTAGTTACCAGGCAATATTTCAGTCGGATTGGTAATTAATTTACCGCTCTTTCCGTAGATATATGCAGTGTTTACATTTACTATGGATAATGAGACTTCAGGTTTAAATGAAATGTTAAGACTCTCATTTATAGCGCCAACAGTAAAGGAATTTGTGTAGTTAAATACAAACATATTGCCACCATTAACTTTGAATACGTAACTCCCTGATGGCAGTGTTAGTTTTGCTGTACCATTAATTATCTGGGATGTTTGTGATGTTGTGCCTCCTATATTTATTTCACCGTTTAATGGGGAGGAACTCATTACTGGCTTGAAGTTTAAGGTCACTAATTTTAGGTTGACGTTTAGAGCTATGGCTACACTTGGAGTTAACTTGTATGAACTGGCAAAATATCCATCGCCGTATACTTTTAGTTCAAAGTTGCTTAATGAAGAGGTCTGCGTGTAGATTGAAGCATATCCTCCAGAAACATTTGCTGCTTCGAATGGCTGCTTGGCAAGTTTAAAGATGCTTATTCCCGAGTTTAGTGCGGATAAAGAGTTAAAGGAAGCAGATATTGCAGGGTTAAAAATCTCAACTTTTTCAACCGTAGCATTTTGCGGTGACAAATAAACATTTTGGCTTGTTGATATTGGCTCTACTCTCGACGCATAGTAGTTCTTTCCTGCTCTACTCAAAGTCTCATATATTCCATAATTATTTTCTGCAGGAAGAATGAATGTGACATTTTTCAGCGTAGCATCTTCGTACTGAAGAACATTGTTACCATAAATAACTCCTATGGATCCTGAATATTTAGAGAGATTTAAGTTATTGTTTATTATTGATGTTGCGTAACCTTTTGCGAATGATATTTTAATGACTGTTGTTTCGTTTATATTATATGAACCGAATGCCACATAATTTCCACTTGTTTTATAAATTGTATAATATCCTGGCGATACCATACCTCTAAATTCATTGGAACCTAGATTGGTAAGGTTAGTATAAGTACTCAAATCACCATTTTCAAGCAACGATAGATTGCCATTTACAATTGGACCTTTTAGTAATACCGTGAGATTTACTCCTAATTGAAGATTTAACGTTATGCTCTTTGTAGTATTCAATGATGTGAAAGATACATCGTTGATTCCAGAAACCAAATTTCCAAGGCTTGCATTAATCCTATACGTGCCTGAATCTAATGCTACATATGCTTCTCCTGAACTATTGGTTAACAATTTTTTATTTCCTACCATTACAGCAGCATACGAAACGGGCTTGCCTCCAGATTGTACATTAATATTAAGCCTATTTTCGTATACAAGGAGATTTTTTGATGTACTTGATCCATTGGATATGGAGATAGTGTTTACATTTTTATATACAGAGTTGTTTGAAATTACGCTAACATTGTAAGTTCCTATGGGAATGTTAACAAATTTGTAATTTCCATTTACTATTGGAGCGAGAAACACCTGTCCAGACGTAGAATTACTTATTTTGACCTTTCCGCTATTAATCTTTGTTGAAGTATACCCAGACGATTTAGGTTTTTCAATTGTAACACTACCTGAAGCTGAGGTGGGCGCCGTTACAACGTTCTTTTGAATGTAGTAATTAGGCAGTCCCGTCGTTTCATTTATTCCAATAACTTTTCTTTCTGCCATTGTTCTGCTTATCACTACCTTTTTGGATTTTAAAAAGTTTTGTCCCTCCAAGAATTCCTTGTTTAATGCACCGTAAGAATAAATTAACGTATCATTTCCGGGAAGAACGGTAATGTTATAGAATCCATTCTTGTTAGTCAAAACTGTGCTATGCGGGATATTATATTGATCATATACAGTTACCCTTATTCCAGGAAGTGGTATTCCACTGGGGGTTTTAACCTGACCTTCAACTATAGCTCCTGGGAAGTATCTCAGAATTGGATCGGATGATTGAATAATGGAAGATAATCCAGGGAATATAAACGCCGTTCCCTTTCCAGAATGCTCAAGAGAATATGCTTTTTGAAGCGAAATTATGGAGAAGTCATTTGGATGACTCGAATAATTAGTATATGGATTGTAAGGCACTCCTTCATAGCATATTTCAAAATTACTCATGTTAAATGCTGGTTCCATTGTGTACCGGCTACTACCATATGAGAGACCTGGGATTCCATTGGTTTGA
>JAKBQK010000146.1 GCA_021835265.1 Thermoplasmata archaeon | reverse complement strand
ACCTGAGAGGGCTCGTAGTCTAGTTGGTTATGATGTCGCCCTGACACGGCGGAGGTCACCGGTTCAAATCCGGTCGGGCCCATTCTATATACGGTTTAGTTTTTTGAGAAAAACTATGTAACACTATATCTACAATCAATTAATCCGTATATGTATCTTAAGAATTTTGGGTTTCTCTTTATATAGTAAGGGTTCACTCTTTTGGATATAAAAATAGGTGAATAAAAGTAATCACTCTCTAATGGAGACTTAAAACTGAAAGGAGAGGCATAACTTTACCTTATAGTAATTCCATGGGCCGTAAATCGCTTTTTATCAATTCATATAGCTATTCTTACGATATTTAACTAACAGTTATAAGAAGTCTAACTATTAACAAAAAGTGCATTGCTAAAAGATAAGACTTGATGAATAAGTTCCCTCTATTTTTCGAATTGTGGGTTAATGCCTATTGGGCTTAAATTTTGCGTAAAGGCCACTCAAAACAATAAGTATTACAGCTTAATATAGAAAATCTTTTGTTGTTTTTATAACATCCCCCTGATACTTTAGAGGAAAGTATGACTCCAAAGGTGATGCAATATAATTGACATAATAATAGAATTCGTATTTGATATATGCCAACGTCAGTATTTGCTGAAAACCTTCACTGCCAATATTAGTTATGTAGCTATAGTAACTAAGGACTGCGATTATTATGTATAATATTACAATTGCAAAGAGCCATCTTAGGTATTTGTTCAATAATTATAATAAGATTGAATTTAAATATACAAAAATTTATAAGAAAAGCAGTACATTATCCCGAATGGTCAATGGAGAAAGCTTTAAACCGGATAAGCTGACGGTACGTGAATTGTTAACTAACAGTTATAATTTTTACACAATTCCTGAATATCAGAGGCCATTCAAATGGAAAAGAGAACAGATAGAGCAAATTATACAGGATATGAAAGAATCTATGGATACTGGAGAGTACTTTATTGGGAGTATTATATTAATAAAGAAGCCAGAAGGTTTTGACGTTATAGACGGGCAGCAAAGGTTAACAACTCTCACTTTGATTCTGTCCGCATTCTATCACAAATATAAGGCCAATGAGTTGAAGAAATGTCTAGTCGACGACGATAAAAATAGATTCAGAATAAAGATTGCTCCTCGTGTTGAACAAAGAAACGAATTTCAGGAAGGGTTTCTTAGAGATATCCTAGACGGAAAAGAACCGAACCCGAATAAACTAAATATATTCTCAAATTATTACTATATCACCAAGGAATTGCTATCCGAGAACGATTTGTATGATGATGAAGATAAAGCTAAAGCTTACTATGATTATATTCTTGACAATGTAAGTTTAATAAGAATATACACTGAAACAGAGGGTTTTGCTGTAAAACTTTTTTACGTGATGAATACCAGAGGCACAAGTTTGTCGAACGATGAGGTTATAAAAGTCATTCTATACGATAAGCTTAATGACAGAGATAGGGAAACTTTTATGGGTTCGTGGAGGGCAATTGAAAATGTCCAAAAACAACTCAGTGATCTTTGGGACTCACTGAACAACCTTGAGAGGATTTTTACACTTTACTCATACTATTACCTTGGTGAAAACCCCAGAACTATTGTATATGACACTTATGCAAAGATGATAACAAAAGGTGAAAAACCCTTGGTAATCATAGACAAAGTGAAACAATTTACAGATAGCCTTCTAGAGTTGCACAGGGAGCACTCCAGAGTAGATAGATATATAAAAGACGACAGAGTGGTCTATCCATTCTATTATTTATATGATTCTGTTTATTGGCAGGTAATTCTAGCTACAGCCATTAATGTTGATTATAGCAATGTTTCTGACTTAGCTCAGGAGCTTTTAAGGCTTTACTATTTGAACTGGATTTCAGGGCATAACTCAGCTAACATAAAGGACATCTCCATAAAGGTTCTAAAACTCGTAAAGGATAATAAACCACTTTCTCAGATAATAAGCCTAGCTGAAGAAAAAATTAGAAACGAAGATCTTGAAAGACAGGCCTTTGAGAATCTGAATAAAGATGTTTATGTCGATAAGCCGAAAAACTGGTTGCGCGCAGTCTTACGCCTTATTGAGTACGATTTGTATGATGACTCAGGCACAGGTTATATTGAACAAGTTGGCGAAGATTCGCCTTCTATTGATCATATACTTCCTGAGGCTTGGAGATCAGTTCACTATTGGACTGAACAATGGAACGAAAGCGATGCTAATCAATTTCTGTATAAGCTTGGAAACATGACACTTATCTCATCGTCTAAAAATGATAAGATTAGCAACCATGATTTTAAATCAAAGAAGAGACATTATGAAGGCACTATAGGTGATTCAAAGGCTACAAGATATAAAATAAACGATTATATAACCAAACTTCAAAATTGGAATCTGGAAAATCTTCAGAAAAGACAAGAGTGGATGATAGACCGTTTAAAAAATATTCTAAAGTCTCCTTAACTTATTTTTTTGGTTCTAGGTAGAGGTTACTCAATCTTCCTAACCACAATCTCCCCATTAACTTCATAAAATCCAATGTGCTCAGATTCTGATACATTCAACTTCTCGGCTATCTCTTTTGGTAGGGTTATTCTTAATGATGACCCTTTAGATGAAGTTCTTGTTACTGCTAAGAGTTTGTCTGGCATTTGGACGATAAAGTTTATGGGTTCACTGCGTAGCGAAATTGCAGCGATGAAGAGAATATATCCCAGGGTGACCGAGTGGAATAAGAAATGGCCTTACGGATTTATCAAGTGATAATACAACTGTAGGGATCGGATTACAAATCTGTTCAGGAAAAGATATCTGTGATCTTAGATACATTTTCTTAGCAATACACAAAAACTTGCAAAATGTCATGGAAAACATTTATTATTTTTTCACCACATCCAATCGGTTCTGCATATATTCACCTCTCAAATCTCAATTGCCCAGGATTTGTTCAACTAAACAGAAGATCTAATTCACTATGGTTTTGTGCCAGAAAATCGATAATTATAAATTGTTTTCATCTTTATACATCATATGAATGGCAATTTCAATTCTGTTACAAATTTTATATGGAACGTTGCTGATTTATTGAGAGATGTTTACAAACGAAAGGACTATCCTGACGTAATATTGCCATTTACTATCTTAAGAAGACTGGATTGTGAATTATCAGAATCTAAGGAAAAAGTTCTTGAAACATACCAGATATACTTTGGAAAACTTGAAGATCCTTCCGCTGTTCTCATGAAAGCCTCAGGACATAATTTCTATAACATTTCAAAATTTGATTTTGGAAAGTTACTCTCAGATCCTGCAAATATAAAACAAAATTTCTTCGATTACCTAAATGGTTTTTCACCCAATCTGACAGATGTTATGGAGAGATTCAAAATCAGAGATCGTATCACATATCTGTTAGAGAAAGATCTTCTTTACAAGGTAGTGCAGAAATTTTCCGAAATTGATCTTGGGCCTTCCGTAATATCAAATCATGATATGGGGTATATTTTTGAAGAGCTAATAAGGAAATTTAATGAAACAAACAATGAAGAGGCAGGAGAGCACTTCACGCCAAGGGAAATAATCAGATTGATGGTAGAAATTCTGATGTCTAAGGATAAGGAGATACTAAAGAAACCAGGTATAATAAGAACTGTATATGATCCTGCCTGCGGAACAGGGGGAATGCTCACAGTCGCAAAGGATCATGTTATTTCGAAGATAGAAGGAAAAGCACAAATTGAACTGTTCGGTCAGGAGATCAATGATGAAACATATGCAGTGTGTAAATCAGACATGATAATAAAGGGGGAAAATCCTGATAATATTAAACCAAATTCAAGTTTTTCACATGACGGGTTTCCAGACATGAAATTTGATTATATTCTTTCAAACCCTCCCTTCGGAAAGGACTGGAATCAGGATAAGGGATTTATTGAGGAGGAATATGAGAGAGGTTTCTCAGGAAGATTTGGAGCAGGTTTACCTAGAATAGATGATGGCCAGTTTTTATTCCTTCAGCACATGATATCAAAAATGCATCCTCCAGAAACAGAAACAAAGACGAGGATTGCAATAGTATTCAATGGCTCACCTCTATTCACAGGAGATGCAGGATCAGGAGAATCGGAAATAAGAAGATGGATCATCGAAAATGACTGGCTTGAAGCCATCATTGCCTTGCCGGATCAGCTCTTCTATAATACAAACATCAACACTTATCTATGGATTTTATCCAGTGTTAAGGAACAAGATAGAAAAGGAAAGGTCATGCTCATAGATGCAAGGGATATGAGTGATGACATGAAAAAGAGTCTTGGGCAGAAGAGGAAGGAGATATCTGATGAGAATATAGAGAAGATCAGAAATCTTTTCACTGATCCTAGAAATGGAGAAAGAGTCAAGATATTTGACAATGAGGATTTCGGCTACAGGAAGATAACCATAGAGAGACCATTAAGAATGAAATTTGTCATAAGTGAAGAGGGAATTGCAAAACTTTCTATGGATAAGGTATTTGAGAAGACGAAGAACGGGAAGCAGAAAACCCTCGATCAACAACAGACTCAAGATGTTATTGTTAATTCATTATCCCAGTTAAAAGGCAATGAATTCAATAATAAGAATGACTTTGAAGAGAAATTATCATCTCTACTTCTAACTAACGGAATTAAGCTTTCTGTAGCTCAGAGAAAAGCGATCTTAAAGATATTTGGAGTCCGGGACGAAAATGCCGAGATATCGAGAGAAACAGATGGAAAGCCGGAAGCCGATACAGAGTTAAGAGATTATGAAAATGTTCCTCTGAAGGAGGATATTGATGATTATTTTAACAGAGAGGTAAAACCATTCGTGCCAGATGCATGGATAAACGAAAGTGTTAGAGATATTAAGGACGGAAAAATAGGAAAGGTTGGGTATGAAATCCCATTTAACAGGTATTTTTACAAATTTGTTCCACCAAGACCACTGGAAGAAATTGATGCAGATCTGAAGAAGCTAGGAAATGAAATTATAGATCTTCTCAGAGAGGTTACAGAATGAAGTATCCAAAATATTCTGAATACAAGGACAGTGGTGTAGAGTGGATTGGACAGATACCAGTGACGTGGAGCACCAAAAAACTAAAATACATTATTCAAAATTTTATTGGTGGTGGCACTCCTTCAACTGATAATAATGATTATTGGACTTCAGAAGGCGGTTTTCCATGGGTTACAATTAGGGACATTACTAAATCAGATGCCATAAGGGAGACTGAAAGAAAAATAACTGCTTCTGGGCTTAATTCTAAGAATTTAACTTTGCTCCCTCCCGGGACGATACTTTATTCTATGTACGCCAGCGTTGGTAAAGTATCAAAGTTGTTAATAACTGCTACGACAAATCAAGCTATCTTAGGGCTGTTTAACAGAGAAAATCAAGTGCTTAATGATTACTTAAAGTTCTCGCTAGAAGCATTTGAGTCATTTGTCAGTTTTTTATTCAGTTCTAATACTCAAAATAACATAAATGAGGAAAAAGTTAAAAATATAATTTTACCTCTTCCTCCCATTAGTGAACAAGCCAGTATTACGAAAGTTTTATTCGCTGAAATTGATCTAATGGATAATATAATTTCAAGATCACAAGAAATGATCGAACTTTTAAAAGAGAAGCGCCAGGCAATTATAACAAATGCTGTCACTAAGGGTCTAGATCCAAACGTGCCTATGAAAGATAGTGGAATTGAGTGGATTGGACAGATACCAGAACATTGGAAAATAATTAGGATTAAGTCAGTCTCTAAACTGAATCCATCGAAATCAGAGATAAAAGATTATACGGATGATACCAAAGTACCATTTTTCCCAATGGAATCTATAGGTGATGATGGTTATTTGCGATTTACAGAGTTTAGATCTATCTATGAAGTAATAAAGGGATACACACACTTTCGGAATGGAGATGTTGTTGTGGCTAAGATTACTCCATGCTTTGAAAATGGGAAAGGAGCTATAATAAAAGGTCTTGAACCTGATGCTGGATTCGGTTCTACTGAATTAATGGTAATTAGGCCGTCCTCAGTCTTGAACAAATCATTTTTGTATTTCTTAACTATAACAAATTTCTTTAGAAATCTTGGGGAAGCCTCTATGCAAGGTTCTGCTGGCCAGAAAAGGATAACCGAAGCTTTCATTGCAAATTTTAAAATAGGATTGCCGCCATTAGATGAACAAATTCATATTGTACAACATGTTATTTCTGAAATAAACAAGATAGACCTTTTAGTTCTAAAGCAGCAGAAAATAATAGAATTTCTGAAAGAATACAAAACATCACTCATTACACAGGCAGTAACAGGAAAAATAGATGTTAGAGGGGTTACTCCACCAATAACCCCAAGTGATTCTTTACATTGAGATAAGATTATATCTCTTACTCATATATTTTATTGACATAATATGGATCTTTCCGAGAAGAGTATGGAGTCACACATTGAAGGTTACCTTGTTGAGGAACAATTATATGTGAGACGTATTTCTACAAATTACGATAAAAAATTATGCATGGATAAGGATAAGCTGATCGGTTTCATTCTTTCAACTCAGCCTGAAAAGTGGGATAAGCTTAAGGAGCAACACAATGAAAGTGTTTCAGATATGTTCATTAAAAGGGTGCACGAAGAGATCGAGAAACGTGGAACTCTAGATGTTCTGAGAAGAGGAATAAAGGATTATGGTGTATCGTTTGATCTATTTTACCCAAAACCAGAATCGGGTTTGAACGAGAATCTCATGAAACTGCATCAGGCAAATACATTCTCGGTGATCCGACAGCTATATTTCAGTGAAAAGAACAATAAATCCATTGATCTTGCAATCTTCATTAACGGACTGCCAGTAATAACAATAGAACTAAAGGATAGATTGAGTGGTTCAAGATACACAGTGAAAGATGCAATTGATCAGTATAAGGAACGTGATGTTCATGAACCATTATTCAAGTTTGGCAGATGTCTTGTTCACTTTGCCATGGATGAAGAAATGGTCTACATGACAACAAAGCTTGAAGCATTAAGAACTAGATTCTTTCCATTCAATAAGGGATATGAAGGAGGTTCAGGCAATCCTCCTTCCAATGGCTTCAGAACCGAGTATATTTGGATGGATATACTTTCCAAGGAATCCTTATCTGATATTATTACCAATTTTATCAACTATCAGGATGTGGATGATGAGAATGGGAAGCCAACAGGAGAAAAGAAGATTATATTCCCAAGGTATCATCAATTAGATTCAGTCAGAAAACTTGTTGATGCCTCACGTGCCGGTACAGGCAAAAACTATCTTGTACAGCATAGCGCGGGAAGTGGAAAGAGCAATACCATATCATGGCTTGGCTATCGACTTGCAAGCCTTCATGACTCAGAAAACAGAAACGTGTATGATTCTGTTATTGTAATAACCGATAGAAAGGTTCTGGACAGACAACTTCAGAAGACATTCCATCAGTTCGAGCAAGTTTCGGGAACTCTTACACGTATTGACAGAGGTTCAGCACAGCTCAGGGAGGCTCTGGAAAAGGGCAGGAAAATCATAGTGACCACATTGCAAAAATTTCCAAGAATTGTTGACCAGATCAGGGATCTGCCTGGAAAGAGATTTGCAGTTATAATAGACGAGGCTCACTCATCAACAACAGGTGAAAACAGTAAGAACATGAAACTCGTACTGACTGCAAACGGTCTTGAAGATGCAGAAGAGAATGACACAGAGGAGGAGACATATGAAGATATCATAGTTCAGGATCTGGAAGCACGAGGTAGGCAAAAAAACGTCAGTTACTATGCATTTACAGCAACACCAAAAACTAAGACACTGGAACTGTTTGGACGGAAGTTAGAGGATGGACAATATGAGCCATTTCATCTCTATACAATGAGACAGGCC